>CAYSOD010000485.1:0-3233 GCA_964432385.1 uncultured Rubrivivax sp. | reverse complement strand
GGCGGCTATGGTGCGTTTCGCTTGCGCAGCAGCATGTGCGTCGGAATGAGGGTCAGCAGCGTCACGGCTGTCATGACCTGCCAGCCCAGGCGGAAGGCGTCCAGCCGATTCAACGCCGAGAGCTGGGTTCCGATGATCGCGACGAAGACGGCGACTCCCACGGCAATCGATGACTGGCGCAGCATGTTGATGAGTGCGGATCCAGTGGAAAAGGAGTCGGGCGGCAGCGCCTGGGTCCCTGCGCCCATCAGTGCCGGAAACACCAGGCCCACCCCGATGCCGTTGAGCAGCATCCCGCCCATGACCAGCATCCTGTTCGGTTCCAATCCGATCAAGGTCGACCAACCGATGAAGCCCAGGACGATCAGCGCGACGCCTAAGGTCACCGCGCTTGCCGGACCGTGACGCTCGACCAGCCTGCCCGTGACCAGCGACGAAGTGATCGGCACCATCATCGGGCCTGGAATGATCGCCAGCCCCGCCTCCAACGCCGTCCAGCCCCAGGCCGACTGCCCCCACACGGCCACCGAGAACAGCATCGCGCCAAAGGAGACCGAGTAGGGCACCATTGCCAGGGTTGCTCCCGTGAACGGCCGGATCCGAAACAGCGACGGCTCGATCAATGGGTTCTTCGATGCCACACAGTGCCAGGCAAACGCCAGCAGCATCAAGGCGGAGGCGCCTGCGCTCACGCTCACGCCCACCGATCGCCAGCCCCAGGCATTGCCCTTGACAATCGCAAAGATCATCGCCGCGATGCCGCCCGTGATGAGCAAGGCGGCCAGTGGACTGGGTGGGCGCGAAGGACTGCCGGGCACTCCCGGCAAGGCGTGGCGCGCAACCGCCAGTGCTACGCCACCGAAGAGGGCGTTGAACGCGAACACCAGGCGCCAGTCGAAGTAAACCAGAGCGCCGCCGACCAATGGCCCGAGCGCTGCGGCCAGCCCGCCGACTCCGGCCCAGTTGCGCACGGCCGCTCCGCGTTTGTCGGGTGGATGCGTGGCGAGCAGCAGCCCGATCGACGTGGGCGTCATGAGCGCAGCGCCGGCGGCCGTCAACACCCGGCAGGCCACCAGGACCGACAGCTGATGGGCGAAGGCACTTCCCGCTGAGCCCGCGCAGAAGAGGGCAATGCCGAGCATGAAACTGCGGTCGCGCCGACTGCTCTCGGCCAGACGCCCAAGGAACACCAGCAATGCGGCGTAGGCGATCGCGTAGGCGTTGAGGACCCAAGACAGGTCGTCCAGCGCAGCCGCCGGGAAGTCGGCAGCGATGCTGGGCAGCGCGATGTTGACGCTGAACAGGTCCAGGTTGGGCAATGCCGTGCCGACACAGGCAACAGCAAAGATTCTTTTGAGACTCGTCATCGGATGCATGCTTTGCACCGATGGTACAGTTAATATGAGACGACTGGTCATAGTAAATTGCTGCGATGCGAGTTCAACAGTCCAGGAACACGGAGACAAAAGCTGGATCGGCCTCGGCAGCCACGGCGCGCCGCCGCGGTCCCAAGCCCAATCCCGACACGCCACGCAACCTGCTGCGATCGGGGGTTCGGCTACTGCACGCGGGCGGATACAGCGCCACCGGCATCCAGGACATCGTGGCTGCGGCCGAGGTCCCCAAGGGATCCTTCTACAACCACTTTCCGAGCAAGGAAGCGTTCGGTGTGGCGGCGGTCGATCTCTACTTCGGCGAAGCCCTGCCGACCCTGAAAGCGGAACTGGGCGACACGCGTGTTCCACCCTTGGATCGGCTGCGTGCCTACTTCAGGTCACGCACGCAGCGCCTCAAGAGGACCGGGTTCGCACGCGGCTGCATGCTGGGCAACCTGAGCTTGGAGGTGGCGGACCACAGCCCGGCCATCCGTGTGCGGCTGTCAGCCCACTTCGAGACCTGGTCCCGCCTGTTCGAGAGTTGTATCGCCGAGGCCCAAGCGACAGGCGCTGTCGTCAATCCATTGCCCGCCGCGCTGCTGGCCAACCACCTGCTGGATGGCTGGGAAGGCGCACTCTTGCGGATGCGGGTCGAACGCAGCACGGAGCCGCTGGAGCGATTCCAGACGGTGACCTTTCGTGCCTTGCTGGTCTGATTCAGAGAACCCTATGTTCCATGACCGGCCCGACACCATGACCCCTTTCTCCAGCATGCTCGGCACGATGACGCGGTCCGAGGATGACTTCGCCATCACACTGCCCCCGGATTGGCTGCAGGGGCGCACGGCCTATGGGGGGCTTTCCGCCGCGTTGTGCGTACAGGCGGCGCTGAGGGCTCATCCTGACTTGCCGCCGCTGCGCTCGGCCCAGTTCGCCTTCATCGGCCCGGCGACTGGAGCGCTGCGCATCACGCCCCGTCTGCTGCGACAGGGCAAGTCCGCCGCTTTCGCGAGCGTTGACCTGGGAGGCGACAGCGGCCTGGCGGTGCGCGCCACGCTTTGCTTTGGCGCCGGGCGCGAGCTGGCGCACGACTACAGCCAGTGCGCGATGCCAAGAGCGCCGGCTTCCGATGCATGCCCGGATTACTTCGTGTGGGAACCTCGCCCCAACTTCATGTCGCACTTCGAGGGCAAGCTTGCCGGAGGTGGGATGCCCGTCAGCGGCAGCGCAGCAGCCCAGATGCTGGTGTGGCTTCGCCATCGGGACACGACCGCGCCTGCCGATCTTGTCAGCCTGATCGCGCTGGCAGATGCCTTGCCACCGATCTCGTTCGCGACCTTCACTGATGTCGTGCCGATCAGCACGATGACATGGTCCATCGACTTGCTGGTGCCAGAGATCATCAACCCCAGCGGTTGGTGGCTGGTTCGTGGCGAAGCTGAAACCATTCGGGAGGGCTACTCGGCGCAGACGACAGTCATCTGGAGCCCAGACGGCAGACCCGTCGCGTCGGCACGGCAGACCGTCGCGATCTTTGCCAAGCGTTGATTCGCTTCACAGTCCCTGCGCATCAGACGGAACTGACCTGATCTGAGCTGAGTCGACCGGCTGCTTCGGGATGGCCAATTCGACGCGGCGAGTGTCGGCAGAGGGTCGCAAGTGGGTCTTCGACCCTTACTTGGGAACGACCGCATCGATGCATAGTGCTGACAACCAGCAGCTGGGCGGTGGAAACGAATCGGAATCGATGGTGTGTCTGGATAAGCCCTGATCCTGCGAAGCTCTTCCAGGGAATCGACACCCACGGACTCCAGCCGTTTCAGACTCAGCACTCCCAGCCTTGGCTGAGCCAGCAGC
>CAYSOD010000484.1:0-3247 GCA_964432385.1 uncultured Rubrivivax sp. | reverse complement strand
ACCGGTCAACTGGCCCAGATAGCCCGCACCGATGGCCTCGATCAGGCCCAGCAGCACCCCGCCCACCATGGCGCCGGCCAGGTCGCCGATGCCTCCCAGCACCGCGGCCGTAAAGGCCTTGAGCCCGGGCAGGAATCCCATGGCGTGCTGTACCGTGCCGTAATTGGCGGCCCACATCACGCCGGCCACGGCTGCCAGCGCCGCACCGATGATGAAGGTGGCCGAGATCACCATGTCCGGGCGCACGCCCATGAGGGCCGCCACGCGCGGGTTCTCGGCCGTGGCGCGCATGGCACGCCCGAGCTTGGTCTTGTTCACCAGCCACAACAGGGCCACCAGGATCACCGCGGTGGTCACCAGGATCAAGATCTGCACCACGCTGATCACCGGCCCGCCCAGGTTGATGGGCTCACTGGGCAGCAGGATGGGGTAGGGCTTGGGGTTGGGCTTCCAGACGATCATGGCCAGGGTCTGCAGCAGCAGGCTCACCCCCATGGCGGTGATCAAGGGCGCCAGGCGCGGAGCATTGCGCAGCGGCCTGTAGGCCACCTTCTCAATGGCGAAGTTGAGGATGCAACACACCACGATGGCGCACACCAAGGACACCAGCAGCATGGCCCACCCCGGCAGGCCCGAGTCCGCCAGCAAGGTGACCACCGTCCAGCTGGTCAGCGCCCCCACCATCAAGACCTCGCCGTGCGCGAAGTTGATCAGGTTGATGATGCCGTAGACCATGGTGTAGCCCAGGGCCACGAGCGCGTACATGCTGCCCAGCACCAGGCCGTTGATGATCTGCTGAACAAAGGTTTCCATAGCCGAGGCCTCCCGGGCGTTGTCCGTGCCGATCCGATGGCGGTGTTCGCTCCAGGCTTGAGCACGAAGCGTGCCGCATTGAAGCAGCACCCCGGCATCGCCCGGTCACACGCACTGCGCACGCCCGTGTCGGAATGGGCCGCGATTCTAGGGGCCGCCCAGGGCTGGGCCTCCAGAGATGACCCCACAGAGAACCTGAGCGCGGCTGGCCTGCTTCAGGCCTTGCGCGCCTGCTGGTTGGCGGCGCGCAGCTGGGCCAGGCGTTCGCCAATACGCAGCTCCAGGCCTCGATCCACAGGCTCGTAGAAGTGCAAGTCCGGCATCCCGTCGGGCAGGTAGCGTTCTCCCGCGGCAAAGCCTCCCGCCTCGTCATGCGCGTAGCGGTAGCCCTCACCGTGACCAAGTTCCTTCATCAGCCGGGTGGGCGCGTTGCGCAGCCGCGGCGGCACGGGCCGCGTGCCGTCCTTCTTGACCAGGCTGCGAGCCGCATTCCAGGCGACATAGACCGCGTTGGACTTCGGTGCCACGGCCAGGTAGACCACGGCCTGGGCCAGGGCGAGTTCACCTTCGGGCGAGCCCAGGCGTTCGTAAACTTCGGCGGCCTGCAGGCTCAGCTGCAACGCCCGGGGGTCGGCCAAACCAATGTCCTCGCTGGCCATGCGCAGCACCCGGCGGGCCACGTAGCGCGGGTCCACACCGCCGTCGAGCATGCGGGCAAGCCAGTACAGCGCGGCGTCCGGGTCCGAGCCGCGCACAGCCTTGTGCAGGGCAGAGATGACGTCGTAGAACTGGTCACCAGCCTTGTCATAGCGGCGCAGCTGCTCGCCCAGGGCCCGCTCCAGCAGGTCCTCATCGATGGACGCGACAGCGCCAGCTGCGGCCACCGTGTTGTCGTAGGCGTTGAGCAGCCGCCGGGCGTCACCGTCAGCTTGGGCCACCAGACGCGCGGCCGCGGCAGCCGTGAGCGGCGGTGCGCCCAGGAGAGTCTGCGCGCGCTCCAGCAACCGCCGCATCTCAGCGTCGTCCAGCGGCTTGAGCACGTGAACGGTGGCCCGGGACAGCAGCGCCGAATTGACCTCGAAGGAGGGGTTCTCGGTGGTGGCGCCGATGAAGGTGAACAGCCCGCTTTCCACATGCGGCAGAAAGGCGTCCTGCTGCGCCTTGTTGAAGCGGTGAACCTCGTCCACGAAGACGAGCGTGCCTCGACCCTTGGCGCGGTCCGCCTGTGCCTGTTCCACCGCCTCGCGAATGTCCTTCACCCCCGCCAGGACCGCCGACAGCACGATGAAATGCGCATCCACCGCGCCAGCCATCAGGCGCGCCAGCGTGGTCTTGCCCACGCCCGGCGGGCCCCACAGGATCATGGAATGCAAGCGGTGGGCCTCGAAGGCCACCCTGAGGGGCTTGCCCGGGCCCAAAAGGTGGGACTGCCCGATGACCTCGTCGAGGCTGGCGGGCCGCAAGCGCTCGGCCAGCGGGGCGGGCGGTGTGGGTCGGCTGTCGACCTGCGCACCTGTGGGCCTGCCTGAGGACCCGCCACGCTGCCCATCAGCAGGCGGCGATGCACCACCGGCTTCGTCGTCGAACAGCGAACCCGCCATCGCGCGTCACTGCTCGATCAGGTCAGCGCCAGGCGGCGGGGTGAAACGGAACTGCTCCGGTGGCACGTTCGCATTCGCCTTGAAGTCGGCAAACTGCAGTATCGAGCGCTGGCCAAAGTGGTCGAGGATCTCCAGGGCGGCCAGTTCCTTGCCGCGAAAGCCCACACGCATGGTCTGGATGGTGCCGTCGCGCTGGCGTGGGGTGGCCTGAGCCCATTCCAGGCCATCGCGAGCGGGCTGGGCCGAGAGCTCGAAGTCCTGGTCCAGGTTGCCACCTGCGAGCAAGGCCGCAGGCGTGGCCCCCAGCGCCTGCGACAGCCTGCGCGAGCTCACCTGGTTCAGCTCCGGGTCGTGCATCCAGACTTTCTGGCCGTCGGCCACGATGGTCTGCTCGAAGGGCTTGGCGTAGACGAAGCGAAAGCGGTTGGGCCGCTGAAACTCGAACACCCCTTGCGACACCTTGCGGCGCTTGCCATCGGGCGACGTGACCGTCTGCGTGAACCGGCCCTGACCGCTGCGCACGCTCTGCACGAACTCGCGCAGCGTCTCCACAGGGCCGGCCCAGGAGGTGCTCGGCGCACACAGCGCACCCATCAACGAGCCCACGGCCAGCAATTCCAACAGGCGGCGGCGGCTCTGGGCCGGCTGCTCAAGGGGTTGGTTAGCTCGCATGGCCCGCCGTTCAGTCTGCGCGCGGCGGCACCAGGATGTCGCGGTTGCCGTTGGTGGCCATGGAAGACACCACGCCGGACTGCTCCATCTGCTCCAGCAGTCGCGCGGCACGGTTGTAGCCGATGCGCAAGTGGCGCTGCACCAGCGAGATCGAGGCCCGA
>CAYSOD010000483.1:0-3248 GCA_964432385.1 uncultured Rubrivivax sp. | reverse complement strand
CCCAAGGTGCTGCTGATCTTCCTGAGCTGCTTTGCCCCGCTGGCGTTGGCTGCGCGCTCGGGCATGAAGAGCGCCTCGCAAGAGCAGATCAACGCCGCGTACTCCATGGGCGCCACTTACGGCCAGGTGATCCGCCACGTGATCCTGCCCTCGGCATTGCCGGAGATCCTGGTGGGCATGCGCATTGCCATCGGTTTCGGCTGGACCACGCTGGTGGCCGCCGAGATGGTAGCGGCCAACGTGGGCCTGGGGCAGATGGTGCTCAATGCGTCGAACTTCCTGCGCACCGACATCGTGATCATGGGCATCGTGGTCATTGGCGTGGTGGCCTACCTGTTCGACCTGCTGATGCGCTGGGTGGAAAAGCGTCTGGTGCCCTGGAAGGGCCGGATGTGATCGGCGTGGCAGCCCTGCCCGACCTGGCCGGCCTGTGAGCTGGCGCCTGCCCATCCTGCGCTGGCGGGGCGAGTGGCGACAGCCCGGAGCGCTGCGCGCCGACGCGCTGGCCGGCCTGACGGGCGCCATCGTGGTGCTGCCCCAGGGAGTGGCCTTTGCCACCCTGGCCGGCATGCCGCCTCAGTACGGCCTGTATGCCGCCATGGTGCCCTGCATCGTCGCGGCCATCTTCGGCTCCAGCCGGCTGATGGTCACGGGCCCGGCCAACGCCATCTCGCTGACCACCATGGCGCTCGTCGCCCCCCTGGCGGCCGTGGGCAGCGCGCGCTATGTGGAGCTGGTGCTGACGCTGACCTTCCTGGTGGGTGCGTTGCAGTTGCTGCTGGGTCTGGCGCGCGCCGGCTCCATCGTGGAGAAGGTCCCGCACTCGGTGGTGGTGGGTTTCACGGCGGGAGCGGCCGTGCTGATCGCCAACAGCCAGATCGGCCCCCTGCTGGGCCTGGCCCTGCCGCGCGGCCTGCCGGTGTGGGACAACGTCGCTGCGGCCGCAGGCGCGCTCGGCCAGATTCAGCCCCTGGCGCTGCTGGCCGGTGCCAGCACGGTGGTATTGGCCGTGCTGGCGCGGCCGTGGAACCGCATCGTGCCAGCCATGCTGGTGGCGGTGGTGGGCGGTACCTTGGTGGCCCTGGCCGCGGCTGCAGCCTGGCCCCAGGCACCACGCCTGCCCACCGTGAGCGCACTGCCCAGCGCGCTGCCACCGCTGTCCTGGCCGGACCTGTCGGTGGACACCGTGCGCACCCTGTTCGGCGCCACCCTCGTGATGACCTTGCTGGCCCTGACCGAGGCTGCGGCCATCGCGCGCTCGGTGGCGCGGGCCCGCGGCGACACGCTGGACGGCAACCAGGAGTTCATCGGCCAGGGCCTGGCCAACCTCGCGGGCTCGTTCTTCTCGGCCTACCCGGCCAGCGGCTCCTTCAACCGTTCGGGCGTGAACGTGGCCTCGGGCGCACGCAGCCCCCTGTCGGCGGTGGCCGCTGCCCTGCTCCTGGTGCTGCTGCTGGCCTTTGTGGCACCGCTGGCGAAGTACCTGCCATTGGCAGTGATCTCGGGCCTGTTGATGGTGGTGGCCTGGGGTCTGATCGACGCGCAGGAGATGGCCCACCTGTGGCGCCAAGGCATGAGGGAACGGGTGCCGCTGGTCGTCACGGGGATGGCCACGGTCAGCTTGTCACTGGAGTGGGCCATCCTGCTGGGCATCACCAGCGCCTTGCTGGTGCAGGCCTGGAGCCAACGCCGCCCGCGCTGAGCCCTGCGCGCTGAGCCCTCAGCGCATCAGGTCCACGCTCGCGCGCAGCACGCCCAGCCCGGCGATGAGGATCAAGACCTCCAGCACGCGCTGGCGAAAAGCCTGCGGGGGCAGGCCGATGAAGAAGCGCCGTCCACACCAGATGCCCGCCAGCATGGCCGGCGCGAGGCTCAGCGCCATCACCAGTGTCTGAGGCCCCAGCAGCCCGGCCCCGCCGTCTGCCGCAGTGGGCATCACCGCAGCCCAGGCCAGGGCGTAGAGGTCGGTGAACAGGAAGAGCACGATCAACGTGGCGCGCATAACGGCCGGCGCGAGCGCGGTGGTGCTCATCAGCACCGCCACCGCCATGCCCCCGATGGCTGCCACCCCGTTGACAAAGCCCGACACCAGCCCGGTGGCCAGTCGAACGCGCCAGGACGGCTCCAGGCCGGCACTGACACCCGCGCGCAACAACAGGGAGGCCAGCAACAGCAAACCGCCCAGCACGAGCCGAAGTTCCACCTCGGGCAACCAGGTCAGCAGGGCCAGGCCCAAGGGGATGCAGATCACGTTGCCCAGCACCAGCCACTTCAGCCAGGGTACGTCGGCGTCCTTCCAGGCTTCGCGCAGCAGGCTCAGGCTGGCCAACACCTCCAGCACGAACACCGGGGGCACCACCTGCGCGGGCGGCAGCAGCAAGGTCATGCCGGCCACCGACAAGGCAGAGAACCCGAAACCCGCAAACCCGCGGACGACGCCCGCGGCGAACACGATCAACAGGCAGGCCAGCCCTGTGGGGCTGACCAGCGTGCCGCTCAGAATCTCGTCCAGTCGTCGTCTCCCCCCGCACGCGATGCTGGGGGCGCCAGGGCTGCAGGCGAAGCGGAGGGCGCGGGCGCGCCTGGGGGCGCGGCGATGCGCTGGGCGGGTTTGGCCAGTGCAGGCGGGCGATCAGCGGCCACTCGCGCGGGCGCGCCCTTGCGCGCAGGAGCGGCTGCACTGGTGCGTGGCCGGCTGGCGCGCGCAGCCGAGGCGGTGGAGCGCACCGCCGTGTAGCCATCGGCCAGGCGGAACACGCTAACCTCGTCCACCAGCTTGGACGCCTGGTCGCGCAGGCTCTCGGCAGCCGCCGTGCTTTCCTCCACAAGGGCTGCGTTCTGCTGCGTGGCCTGGTCCAGCTGCATCACGGCCTCGCCCACCTGGCCGATGCCGCTGGCCTGCTCCACACTGGCCGTGGTGATCTCGTTGATCAGGTCAGCCACGCGCTGCACCTGGTTGACGATGTCGCCCACGCTGGCGCCCGCCTCGTCCACCAGCCGCGTGCCCGCCTCTACGCGCTGCACGCTTGCGCCAATCAGGTCCTTGATCTCCTTGGCCGCCGCCGCGCTGCGCTGGGCCAGGGTACGTACCTCGCTGGCGACCACGGCAAAGCCGCGGCCCTGCTCGCCCGCCCGTGCAGCCTCCACGGCAGCGTTCAACGCCAGGATGTTGGTCTGGAAGGCGATGCCGTCAATGACGCCGATGATGTCGGCGATCTTGCGCGAGCTGCCGGCAATGTCCTGCATGG
>CAYSOD010000482.1:0-3253 GCA_964432385.1 uncultured Rubrivivax sp. | reverse complement strand
GGACGTGATCGCCGAGTTCTACGTGCGCGTGGCCGCCAAGGCCGACAGCGTGGCCGCAGCGGCGCAGACCCTGGGCCTGCGCACCATGGAGCCGGCGCAGCTGAAGGAGCTGGTCGAAGGCAAGTTCATCGACGCGTTGCGCACGGCGGCCGCCGAGATGACGATGGAAGAGCTGCACGAGAAGCGCGGCAGCTACGTCCGCCGCGTGCGTGAAGCCGTGGCCGAGGACCTGACCAAGAACGGCCTGGAACTGGAGGCGGCGTCGCTCACCCAGCTGGACCAGACCTCGATGGAGTTCTTCAACCCGAGCAATGCCTTCGACGCCGAGGGTCTGACCCGGCTGACCGAGCAGATCGAGCGGCGCAAGAAGCAGCGCAACGATGTGGAGCAGGACACGCTGATCGCCATCCGCAACAAGAATCTGGAAGCCGAAAAGCTCTCGCTGACCATCGACCTGGAGTCCGAGAGCGCCCGCCTGTCGCAGCAGCGCGAGGTGGAGATGGCGCGGGCGCGTCAGCGGGCCGAGGTGACCACCGAGCGTGCCCAGCGCGACCAGGACGCCGAAGGCGCGCAGATCGCCGCACGCCAGGCCATCGAGGCGGCTCGCATCCGCAGCGAGCAGAGCATCGAGCAGGAGCGCATCCGCAAGGAGCGCGAGATCCAGGCCGCCGAGATCGAGCGCCGCAAGGCGCTGGAACTGGCCGAGCAGCAGCGGGCGATTGCCATCGCCCGCGAGAGCAAGGCTCAGAGCGAAGCCCAGACCGAGGCCGAGGAGGCCCGTGCCCAGGCGGTGGCCGCGGAAGAACGCGTGTTCACCGCCCGAGAGGTGGAGATGGCCCAGCGCAAGAAGGCCATCGACCTCATTGGTGCGCAGCAGGCGGCCGAGCGCGAAGCGCTGCAACTCACCGCGGCTGCGGCAGCTGAAAAGGAGGCCAGCGGTGACCGCGGTGCGGCCATCCGGGCCCAGGCCGAGGCCGATGCCGACGCCGACCGCATCCGCGCCATGGCCCACCGCGTGCGCGCTGAGATCGAAGCCGAGGCCACGCGCATGATGAACGAGGCGCAGAACGTGCTGTCGCCCGAGGCACGGGCCTCTGCGCTGCGCCTGAAGCTGGTGGAGAAGGCCGAGGCCATCATCCGCGAGTCGGTCAAGCCCATGGAGCGCATCGAGGGCATCAAGATCCTGCACGTGGACGGGCTGGCGGGTGGCGGTAGCGGCGGCGGTGGTGGCGATGCGGGCCACGGCGGCTTTGCCGACAACGTCGTGAACTCGGCGCTGCGCTTCCGTGCCCAGGCGCCCATCGTGGACCAGCTGCTGCGCGAGATCGGCCTGGAGGGCGGCGACATCGGCCGCTTGGCGGCGGGGGCCTCTGGTGTGGCGGCGCTGCCGCCGGCCGCCGCGCAGGCCAAGGAATGAGGCGCGGGCCCGCGCACCACCGGAGGTCTGCAGCGTGATCCGCCTCTACGTCTCCAGCGTCATCGAGGCCAGCGCCGACACGGTGTGGGCCCGCATCCGCGACTTCAATGGCCTGCCCACCTGGCACCCGGCGATTGCCGACAGCCGCATCGAGAACCAACAGCCGGCGGACCGTGTGGGCTGCATACGGCACTTTCACACGCGCGACGGCGGCATGATCCGCGAACGCCTGCTGGCCTTGTCAGACTACGACTTCAGCTGCACTTACGAGATCCTGGAGAGCCCCATGGGGGTGGAGCACTACGTCGCCACGCTCAAGCTGACGCCCGTGACCGACGGTGACCGCTGCTTTGCCGAGTGGAGCGCCGAGTTCGAGTGCGCCGAGGGTCGGGAGCGCGAGCTTTCGGATCTCATCGGCGGCGGGGTCTTCCAGGGTGGCTTCGACGCCTTGAAGCGCCACTTTGCGCGGCGCTGACCTCATGACCGGCCGGTCTGTACTACGCGCCATCAGGCCGAGCGGGGCGGGCCGGCCAGCGCGCTGAGGCCCCAGCACCGAGCCATGCTGCAGAAGGTCGTTCGCTCCACCATCATCGACGCGCCCATCGAGCGCGTCTGGGCGGTGCTGCGCGACTTCAACAGCCACGACCAATGGCACGCCGTGGTGGACCAAAGCCGCATCGAGGGTGGCCAGGCGTCCAGCCAGGTGGGCTGCATCCGCTCTTTCAGCCTGAAGGACGGCAACGTCATCCGCGAGCAGTTGCTGACACTGGACGACGTGCAGCACAAATCCACGTACTGCATCGTGGAAGCCACCGTGCCGCTGCAGCGCTACGTGGCCACCGTGACCCTCAAGCCCGTGACGGACGGACGCCGTACCTTCTGGCACTGGGAGTCCACTTTCGCCACGCCGCCGGGCCAGGAGCGCGAACTGCGCGACATGGTGGCCCATGGCGTGTACGAGGCTGGTTTCGAGAACCTGCGGCGGCACCTGCAGAAGGGGGCTGACCTGCGGGCCCCAGGCAGCGCGCCTATGCCCACAGCGCTGCCGCAGGCCTGCCGGCAGGTGGTGGTCTCCCACTACGGCGGTCCCGAAGTGCTGGTGGCACAGGACAGCGAGGTGCCCGCTCCCGGGCCCGGGCAGGTGCGCATCCGCCAACGCGCCATGGGGGTGAACTACTTCGATGTCTACCTGCGCCGCGGCTGGATCCCGGGCCTGCTGCCGCTGCCTGGCACTCCGGGCATGGAAGCCGCCGGCACCGTGCTGGACGTGGGCGAGGGGGTGACCGGCCTGATGCCCGGCGACCGGGTGGCCTGCATGACCCCCGCGCCCGGCGCCTACGCCAGCGTCCGCAACGTGGCGGTGGAGCACGTGGTGCGCCTGCCGGCAGCGGTGGATGATGACGTGGCGGCGGCCCTGCTGCTCAAGGGCGTGACGGCCGACTACCTGCTGCGCGACCTGGGGCGCGTGCAGCCCGGCGCACGCTGGCTGGTGCATGCCGCCGCGGGCGGCGTGGGCCTGCTGCTGTGCGCCTGGGCCCGGCGCCTGGGCGCCCGTGTGGTGGGCACGGTGTCCAGCGAAGACAAGGCCCGCCTCGCGCGCGAGCACGGGTGCGAGCATGTGATCGTCACCACCGACTACCGCTTTGCCCAAGGCGTGCGCCAGCACTTCGGCGACGGCGCCGACGTGGTCGTGGACGGCCTGGGCGATGCGGCCTTCGAAGAGAACTTCGAGGCCCTGGCCCCGTGCGGGCACTGGATCAGCCTGGGCCAGGCCAGCGGCCCGCCGCGGCCCGTGGACCCGGGTCTGCTGGTGCACAAGTCCGCCACCTTCTCGCG
>CAYSOD010000481.1:0-3255 GCA_964432385.1 uncultured Rubrivivax sp. | reverse complement strand
CACCCACACCAGCACGCGACCCGAGTTGTCCGGGGCGATGCGGCGTTTGCGAAGCGCGAGGCAGCCGGGGTCAGACGAGCGTCTACGAGGCATCGGCAGGATCTTCCATCGAGATGCGATTCTGCAGCGATCCCTGACTGTCAATGGGGTAACCTGAGCCATCCACTTGGAGGGCTGGGCAAGTTCCCGGACACTACGCGACGGAGGCGTCGTGCCTTCAGGTTTGCAAAACCAACTCAAGAGGACGAAACGACATGAAGAACTGGCTGCTGGGCGCCCTGGTCGTGGCGCTCGCCACCACCGCGCCGATGATGTCCGAGGCCAAGCGCCTGGGCAGCGGCAAGTCTCAAGGGATGCAACGCAGTGCGCCGGCCCAGCCCGCACCGCAGACCCCGCCCCCCAAGCAAGCGGCTCCTCAACAAACGGCCCCGACGCCGGCGGCCGCCCCAGCCACGGCCGGCGCCACCGCGGCAGCGGCCGCAGCACCGGCCAAGCGCTCCTGGATGGGCCCCATCGCCGGTTTGGCGGCGGGCTTGGGCCTGGCCGCCTTGATGAGCCACCTGGGCATGGGCGAGGCCTTCGCCAACTTCCTGATGCTGGCCCTGCTGGCCGTGGCGGCGGTCTTCGTGATCGCGTTCCTGATGCGGCGTTTCGGCCGCGGCGGGGCGCGCCAGGAGCCCGCCCTGGCTACCGCAGGTGGCCCCGCTGCCGCCAGCCCCGCAGGCTGGAGCCCGCAAGCCGAGCCGGTGGTGAACAAGGCCCCTGCCCTGGAGCCGGCGGCAGCCACCGCCACGCAGCGCAGTGCTTTCACGCCAGCAGCGGCTGACGTGTCCGTCACCGGACAACCCCTGCGCCCACTGGGTGGCGCGGCCGAGTCCACGGCGGTGCCCGTGGCCGACCTGGCAACGCCCGTGGCAGTGGAAGCTGCAGCACCCCGGGCATTGAGCCTACCTGAAGGCTTTGACCTGCCGGCCTTTGAGCGCGTGGCCAAGATGATCTTCATCCGCCTGCAGGCCGCCAATGATGCGCGTGATCTGGACGATCTGCGTCAGTTCACCACGCCAGAGATGTTCGCTGCCATCCGCCTGGAGTTGCAGGATCGCGGCGCTGCCGCCCAGCACACGGACGTGGAGAAGGTGGACGCTCAGGTCGTCGACTACGCAGTCGAGGACGGCAAGCAGATCGTGAGCGTGCGATTCCAGGGCCTGGTGCGCGAGGAAGCCGGTGCCGATGCCGTGGCCTTCGACGAGGTGTGGCACCTGGTCAAGCCCGAGGGCGAGACCGGCGCCTGGGCCATCGCCGGAATCCAGCAGCCGCAGTGAGTCCGGCCTGAGTTCCACAGGGGGCGGGGCGCCGGAAGGCGTTGCCGCCCCAATTTCTTTATTCGCCTGCCGCGCCTACCTCAGGTTGTGGCTGGCCCGGGTCGCCGGGGTCACCGGTGGCCAGATGCTGATGGTGGCCATCGGCTGGCAGATGTACGACCTGACCGGGTCCGCCTGGGACCTGGGACTGGTCGGCCTGCTGCAGTTTCTGCCATCGCTCGCGCTGATGTTGGTGGCCGGCCACGTGGTGGACCGACACCACCGGGCGCGCATCATTTCCGTGTGTTTGGGGCTGCAAGGCCTGGTCGCGCTGGCGCTGGCGCTGGGCCCGGTCGATGGCCTGGATGACCGCACCATGCTGCTGGTGCTGTCAGCTGTGCTGGGTGCGATCAAGGCCTTTCAATGGCCGGCACAGTCAGCCCTGGTGCCGCTGCTGGTGCCCAGCAGCCTGCTGCCCAAGGCCTTGGCCTTCAGTTCAGCCGGGTTGCAAGGCGCGGTGATCGCGGGGCCGGCCATCGGCGGCTTTGTCTATGTCGCAGGCCCGGCCGCGGTGTACCTCACCTGCACGGCCCTGTTCGCCCTGGCCATGGCGCTGTGCCTGACGATACGCCACGCCAGCCCGCCCCGAGGCGAGCCCGTCAGCCTGGCCACGCTGCTGGCGGGCGTGCACTACATCCGCCACCACCGTGTGGTGCTGGGCGCCATCTCGCTGGACCTGTTTGCCGTGCTCTTGGGCGGGGCCACCGCCTTGCTGCCCATGTTCGCCAAGGACATTCTGCACGTGGGGCCCTGGGGACTGGGCCTGCTGCGTTCGGCACCGGCGGTGGGCGCCCTGCTCATGTCTGCGGTACTGACGCGCTGGTCCATCGAGCGCGGGGCCGGACGCAAGCTCTTTGCGGCCATTGCCGTCTACGGGCTGGCCACCATCGCCTTCGGACTGTCCACATCCTTCGTGCTGTCGTTGGCCGCGCTGGCCGTCACGGGCGCTGCCGACATGGTCAGCATCGTCGTGCGTCAAACCATGGTGCAACTGGAGACACCCGACCACATGCGCGGACGGGTGGGCGCCGTGAACTCGGTGTTCATCGGCGCGTCCAACCAGCTCGGGGAGTTCGAATCCGGTGCCACCGCCGCCGCCCTCGGGCCCGTGGGCTCCGTGGTGCTGGGCGGCGTGGGGTCCGTGCTGGTGGCTATTCTGTGGTGGCGCTGGTTCCCGCAGCTGGCACGGCGGGACCGTCTCGTGGAACCTTCGGCGCGGTCCGCAGGCTGAGCCACATCGTGGCGGCCAGGATGGCCACCACCACACCCAGCGACACGGTCACCGGGATCTTGAACACATCGATCAGCACCATCTTCGTGCCAATGAAGACCAGGATCACCGCCAGGCCATAGCTCAGCAGGTGGAACTTCGCCGCCACGGCAGCCAGCAGGAAGTACATCGCACGCAGGCCGAGGATGGCGAAGATGTTGCTCGTCAGCACGATGAAGGGGTCGGTCGTGATGGCGAAGATGGCCGGGATGGAGTCCACCGCGAAGATCACGTCGGTCAGGCCCACCAGTGCGATCACCAGGAACAGCGGCGTGGCGATGCGCTTGCCGTTCTCCACGGTGAAGAACTTCTCCCCGTCAAAGCCCTTGCTCACCGGCATGATGCGCCGCAGCAGCTTGAGGGCCGGGTTGGACTCCAGGTCGTTTTCCTTGCCCGCGGCCCACCACATCTTCAGGCCAGTGAGGATCAGGAACGCGCCGAAGATGTACAGCACCCAATGGAATTCGGAGATCAACCAGGAGCCCGCCAGGATCATCACCGTGCGCAGCACGATGGCCCCGATGATGCCGATCATCAGCACCCGCTTCTGAAACTCCGCCGGCACGGCGAAGTAGGTGAAGATCATCAGGAACACGAAGATGTTGTCCACCGCCAGGCTCTTCT
>CAYSOD010000480.1:0-3256 GCA_964432385.1 uncultured Rubrivivax sp. | reverse complement strand
CTGCACCCACTTGGACATGGCCGTCGCTGACAAGTCCAGCACCGGAGGGTTCAAACCCCCACCGGGACCCTTGGTCAATGGGGTGCCCAACAAGGCCTTGATCCGAGCGTTGAAGTGGTCCAGGGCCGGCATGCAGATGAGGGCGGGCCGGTAGGCCCTGCAGCCCTGCGTGCTGACAGGCCAGGAGATAAGAAAGCGGGCGATGAACCCGCTGC
Organism: uncultured Rubrivivax sp.; assembly: GCA_964432385.1. Lineage (GTDB taxonomy): Bacteria > Pseudomonadota > Gammaproteobacteria > Burkholderiales > Burkholderiaceae_C > Rubrivivax. The sequence goes on along the minus strand of CAYSOD010000480.1, from coordinate 3,041 downwards.
CGCGCGGCAGCGTCCCACCGCGCTCCAAAAAGCCCCGCAGTGCTTCGGGCTGCAGCATCAGACCCATGGTCAAGCGCCGGTCGCGCAGCAAGAAGGAGGGTTTGCTGCGTCGGTCGATGGCGATCTCACCACCGTCCCACAGCACGTTGAGCAGGGCGAGATTGCGCAGAATGACTTCTGGACCCATGCCGTGTGCGCCCACGACAGCGCCGGCTTCTGCCGACAGCACACCCGCGCTGGGCCATCCGGTGGCCAGGCTGTGGGCCAGCGCCTCAGGCGTGGCGTCTGCGTACAGCAACCGTGGCAGGCACGGCGCCACGGGGGGCTCGCGGACAAGTTTTTCTAGTGACGATTCTTCGTCTGCCGTGTCCTGCCCACGTTTGCGGCGCTGCTTGATGGCGTCCAGAACGCCAGCTTTGCGGGCCTCGTAGCTGGCGACGGCTGCTTCGTGTACTGCCACATCCGGGGTGATCGCCGCCATCCGGTCTCGCTCCCACTCTCGCAGCGCTGTTCCGAAGAGTCGGTCACACGTGCTCTTGCGCTCGCCCGAGTCGGCCACCGCCAGCAGGTAAAGAGACACAGGCCCCACCAACTGCCGGTCACGCCGCACATTCGCCAGGCCTTGTGCGGCGAGGGACAGTGCTGAGAGTGCCGAGCAGGCCACCAGTGCCATGGGTGCCTGCACGAAGGCCTGGACTTCAGCCACCGCCTCGCGCAGCAGCTGGGGCAGGGCGTCTACGGGGTAAGGCAGGGACGGCAGCCGCACTGCGGTGCTGGAAGTCCTGCATCGGTCACTGAACCAGGCCAGTCAGGTCGATGCAGACACCGGTGAGACCCCCAAGTGATTTCGAGGCCTGGGATTGGGCTGTGAGGGAGGAAACGACCGGCATTCAACGCGACATAGATCAGCTCCTGACCAAGTCGCGCAGCAGCGCCAGCAGCGCGCGGGCTTGTCGCTGTGCCTCAACAGCCTCCCGGCTATACCGACCATGCGTCGCTGGCCGGCCGGCTCTGGCGCCGTGCATCCGGCAGCGCTGACAGCCTTGCACAGCCGGGGCGCGGCAGGGTAGGCCGGTCGTCCGGGCGTGTGCGCCACAGCGGGGTGCGCTGTGCGCGCTGTGCATGGGATTACCTGGGTTTGTCACAGCCGCCCCTTCCGACCCCGGGGGGCGACGTTCGCCACCACCGCCTGGCCGCCATCCGCGACGTATACGTGCTGGTGCTGCACCACCACGGTCTGGGCACCGCCGGCGCGAATGCGTTGCAGTGCCAGCAGACCGTCTTGGAAGCCGCTCATCAGACGGGCGGCGACGTTCGCCAGTCGAGCGGCCTCAGTCGTGTCGTCATGGCGCAGGCTGCGGTCCAGAAATCGCAGGGCGGCCTCGTGGGCGCAAGCGGCCTGATGCGCCAACATCTTCTCAAGACTGTTTGCGGCGCCGACTGAAGCAGCGGCGTCGATCACCTCAGCAGTACAGGCTGTTGCTGGCCGAGCTGAACTTCCAGGACACGTCGCTGGCGGTGCGGCGCTGGTCGGTGGCGGTGAGGATCTTCCAACCCACACCTGAGACCTGCCCATGTTTGGTGGCGTCCCCGTTGATCTGCTGGGCGTAGAGCGTCGCGTTGCCCGTGTTGATGCCTGAGGACAGCGTGGCGCTGGCAAAGGTGACTTGGTGGCGTAGACCTGTTCCCAGTGCGCTTTGGATTGCATGGTGAGAGTCTCCTGGTTGCGCGGTCGATGCGGTTGTGAACCGCCCCGGAATTCGCGGAGGCTGGTTGGGTTAAGTAGCGGCGGGGACACTCCAACGTGGGTCTGAATACGCTTCTAAGAAGTGGCGGTAAATAACCCAACCTTCTTCACCTGCCCGTTGACGGAGCTGGGGCATGACGTTCTTCTCAAACGCGTCAATGAGTTGAAGTTGTCGGTCCATCACGTCTCTGTAGAACAGCCCCGGCGCAAGGTGGCTGTTGTCGCTCTTTTGTTGGTCCGCGGCTCGTTGCTGAGCGTTCCGTACGCACTGGAATGGTGGGGTGTCGATCAATAAGATCACACTTGATGCCTTCAGGCGAAGTTCGAGCTGAGGTTTTGGTCCGAATCCGTCAATGATCCACTCGGCCCGCTGTTCAAAGGCGCCAAGTAGCTTGGCAAGTTCTCCCTCATCCCTGAGCTTCCATTCCGGTAGCCACTGCAGCGCATCTACGTGGAGCAGAGGTAGCTTCGTCCTGGATGCAAGCCAACGGGCGAATGTGGACTTACCGCTACCTGAGTTGCCGAGGATGGATATGCGCATACGTTAGATCATCAAATCTAAGGTGTCCTAGACGACTACCTCAAGCCGGTTCGCACGACAGGTGTCGCGCAAGAGCGCGCACCGTGGCAACTCGGTGGAGCGATCTTTGGCCGGATGCGGCCGTTGTTCGATTCCCTTCTGAATGCGGCAGCCACCACATGGAGCATGCCGCCGAGGACCGTGCCGATGCATGAGGCCAAGCCCTATGCACGCCCGCCAGCCACCGTGCGGGCCACAACATAGGCAATGCCGGGTCCGAGCGTGATGGCCAGCACCGCGGCCGCGATGAGAAGGATGATGAATGACATGGCGTCCATTCTGGGTCATGAAATCAGGCCTTGGTCTGGACCATGACGACCTGATAACCCGCCGGCGGACTGACCTACTCGCAAAGAGCGATCGGGTCGGGATTGGTGGTCAAGCCTAACGGAGTGAGATCCTGTTGGACCAGGGCCAAATCGTTGGAGTCCCAACTGCCACCCAGTCCCCAACCTGCACTCACCGCCCGGAAACCCGCATAAAACCTAGGGGTCGCCTGTTGTTAGTCAACAGGCTGGCAGAGAACGGAGAGAGGAAATGGCCCCCTGGTGGGCCTTCCGAGGCCTCATCGGGTGGGTCGTAGTCAACAGGCACACCTACGTTTCCCTCGGAGAACCGACGAAAAAAAGGGCCCAGAGACATCTCTGAGCCCTTGGGATTGGTGGAGCCGGCGGGAATCGAACCCGCGTCCGCAAGCCTTTGCCGGCCAGTTCT
>CAYSOD010000479.1:0-3268 GCA_964432385.1 uncultured Rubrivivax sp. | reverse complement strand
TGCCTGGCGCTGCTCATCAGGGAGGCGGGCAAGACCTGGCCGCATGCCGTGGCCGAACTGCGCGAGGCCGTGGACTTCCTGCGCTACTACGCGGCGCAGGTTCGTCGTGACTTCGACAACGCCACCCATCCTGCGCTGGGGCCAGTGGTGTGCATCAGCCCCTGGAACTTTCCGTTGGCCATCTTCATGGGGCAGGTAGCCGCGGCCCTGGCGGCGGGCAACACGGTGCTGGCCAAGCCTGCCGAGCAGACGCCGGCCATCGCCGCCTTGGCAGTCCAGACCCTGTGGAAGGCGGGCGTCCCTCAGTCAGCAGTACAGCTCCTGCCCGGCCCAGGGGCACAGGTGGGTCAGGCGCTGGTGGCAGATCCACGGGTGCAGGGCGTGATGTTCACGGGGTCCACGCAAACGGCCCGGCTGCTGCAGGCCACACTGTCCAGGCGGCTCGACGCTCGAGGTCGGCCGGTCATGTTCATCGCCGAGACCGGAGGACAGAACTGCATGGTGGTGGACTCATCGGCCCTTCTCGAACAGGTGGCGGCCGACGCAGTGGCCTCGGCCTTCCAGGCCGCGGGACAGCGCTGCTCGGCGCTTCGCGTGCTCTGTGTCCAAGAGGATGTGGCTGCCAAACTGATCGACATGCTGCGTGGCGCAATGGCAGAACTTCGCCTGGATGTGCCCGCTCATCTGCACGCCGACGTGGGCCCGGTAATCGATGAACGCGCCAGAGCCGCGATCGAGGCCCATGTGGACACGATGCGCGCCGGGGGCCACCGGGTGCACCGCCTGGCGCCCATTCCGGCTGAGGGCACATGGGTTGCCCCCACGCTGATTGAAATCGACCGCATCGACGAGCTGCAACATGAGGTGTTTGGCCCCGTGCTGCACGTGCTTCGTTGGCGCCGGGATCAACTCGACTCGCTGCTGCAGGACATCGAGGCGACCGGCTATGCGCTGACGCTGGGCGTTCATTCGCGCATCGACGAGACGATCGAGCGGGTGGTGCAGAACACCTCGGCCGGGAACGTCTACGTCAACCGCAACATGGTCGGGGCGGTGGTAGGTGTCCAGCCGTTTGGCGGCCATGGCCTCTCGGGTACGGGGCCGAAAGCCGGTGGCCCGCTGTACCTGCTGCGGCTGGTGGGCCAGTGCCCCGAGGACACCGCTCTTAGCAGCCTGCGGTCACTTGGTACCCCGCACCTGGCCGGCGGGACGCTGGCCCTTTCAGCATTGCACCGGTGGGCCTTGGACACGCAGCGCCCGTCATTGGCCGATGCCTGCATGAAGCTTGCAGCCAGTCATCCCTCTGGGCTTGAGGTTGAGCTGATGGGCATCACGGGAGAGCGTAACGTGTACCAGCTGCGAGGCCGGCCGGCCATCACGTGCCGTGTCGGACGCCAGGCGACCGCCGAGGACGACGCGTTGGTGCAACTGGCAGCGGTGCTCGCAGTTGGGGGGCAAGCCCTCTGGCCCGAGAACAACCAGACTCAGGCATGGCGCGATCGCCTGCCCAAGACCGTGCAGGGGTCGGTGTCCCTAGAGGACTTTGGTGCGGCGTCGCCTCAGCCAAGCCCGTGTTGGCTCGTCCACGCCAGCACACCGGACTTGGAGGACCTGGTGGCGGAAGCCGCCAGCCGGCTTGGTCCGATCATCAGTTTCGTCGCCCTCGAACCCGGCGAAGTCCGGATCCCACTGCATCAACTGATGGTCGAGCGCAGCATCAGCACCAACATGGCTGCCGCCGGCGGTAATGCCAGGTTGATGATGCTGGCAGCCTGACTCGGGCCGGTGCATGGTCGGCACCGGGGCTGGTCGCTCTTGGCCGCCCGCCCAGACCGGGTTGTTGGATTCACGGTGGATGCAGCCTACTGGTTCAGACCAGCGAGGACGCGTGACAGGCCGTATGCGCCATGCAATACTGTCGACAGTCGACTATTTCTAACGTGTCAATTCTTCTTGCACCAAACACCCGACCGGCCGCTGATGATGCGATGCCGCTGGGGCGCGTTGCAAAGTCGACCATCCGTATCGAGGTTGCGGACCGCCTTCGGCAGGCAATCCTTGGCGGCGACTTGTTGCCAGGCTGCCCGCTCATCGAGACCATGCTGGCTGCTCAGTTTCAAGTCAGTCGGGCGCCGTTGCGTGAGGCCATCCGGCAACTGGCAGAAGAAGGTCTGGTGGTCACGGTGCCATACATCGGCACCAGGGTCATGACACTGTCCGTCGATGACCTGCGCGAAATTCAATCGATGCGTGTCACTCTGGAGCGTTTCGCATTCAGACAGGCGTGGTCGCGCCGTGATGCTGAGTTTTCTCGTGAACTCCGGCGGCGCCATGACGCGTTGACGGCGGCCATCGACAAGGGCGATGACGCCTCAAGCATCAATGCCGAGTTGGCGCTGCATGGTCTCGTCTACGAGGCCAGCGGGCATCGCCTGCTGCTTCGCGCGTGGGAAAGCCTCAGGGGCAAGCTCCAGCTGTACTGGGCCGCACACCATCGTGCGCACGGATCTCGCGGACCCCGCCGAGACAGTCACGATCAGTACGTCAATCTCGCGCTCGGCGACGACCTTCGGGCCATGCTGGCCGAAGTGACGTCGCACATGAAACGTGGCTCGGAAGTCACCGAGCGCTTTGTCAAGTCCCTTTCGACCAACAGCACTGAAGGAGTTACACGATGAGACGTCGCCAAATGGTTGCGGCAGCGGCTGCTGCGCCCTTGACTGCCCTGCCATTCGCCGTCCAGGCCCAGGCGGGGGGCACGATGGCCGCAGTCAAGCAACGAGGAGTCCTGCGAGTTGGCGTGACCCAGGCACCCCCCTGGTACAGCAAGGATCCCAAGAGCAATGAATGGACCAGTGGCCTGGGTGTGTCCATGGGCAAGGCCATGGCGAGCGCGCTGGGCGTGAAGTTTGAGGCCGTCGAAGTGACGTGGGGCACGGCCATTGCTGCCCTTCAAGGCAACAAGATCGATCTCATGTACATGCTGGACGCAACGCCTGAGCGTGCACAGGCGGTGGACTTTCCGGCCACTCCCTTGCTGTATTACTCGTTGGCGGTCTTGGCGCGTGACGACCTGCCTGTCCGGGCCTGGGCTGATCTGAACAACGACAAAGTTCGCATCGCCGTTCCGCAAGCCAGCACGATGGACAAGTTCGTCAGCGAAACCACACCGAAGGCTCAAATCCAAAGGTTCCCCGGGAACGCTGAGGCAATTGCAGCGTTCCAGGCGGGGCGTGTAGAGGCGGTGTGCTTGTTCCATCCGCCGTTG
>CAYSOD010000478.1:0-3270 GCA_964432385.1 uncultured Rubrivivax sp. | reverse complement strand
CGCACCCTCAAGGCCTTGATGACCTGCGCGCTCATCGCCTTTGGCTCGCTATCGCATGCCCAGCAGGTCTTTCGTGTCACCACCATCCCCGAGGAGGCGGCCACGGAGCAGGTGCGCAAGTTCACACCAATCGCCAACTACCTCAGCCGGCAGCTCGGCATGAAGGTGGAGTTCACGCCGGTGAGCGACTACCCGGCCGCGGTGGAGGCCCTGGTCAACAAGCGGGTGGACCTCGTCTGGTTCGGCGGTTTCACCCACGTGCAGGCGCAACTGCGCTCAGGCGGCAAGATCGTGCCGATCGCGCAGCGGGAAGAGGACACCAAGTTCCAGTCGGTCTTCATCGCCAAGACCGACTCGGGCATCAAGACGCTGGCCGATCTGAAGGGCAAGCAGATCAGCTTCGGCTCGCAGAGCAGCACCTCGGGCCATCTGATGCCGCGGCACTTCCTGCTGCAGGCGCAGATCAACCCGGAGAAGGACTTCAGGCGCATCGCCTACAGCGGCGCCCACGACGCCACCATCGCCTCGGTGGTCAGCGGCCGGGTGGACGCCGCCGCGCTGGACATCACCGTGTGGCGCAAGTTCGTCGCCGAGAACCGGGTGGACACCAAGGCGGTCGACGTGTTCCACACCACCCCCACCTTCTTCAACTACAACTGGTCCATGCACGTGGACTCGCCGGCCGAGTTGTGTGAGCGTGTGAGGAAGGCTCTGCTGGACCTGGACCCCGCCACGCCCGAAGGCAAGGAGATCCTGCAGCTCAACCGCGCCACGCGCTACATCCCCACCTCACCTGAGAACTACAAGGGCCTGGAGTCGGCCGGTCGCAGCGCCGGACTGATCTGAGCGGCGCAGCGCCGATCTGACCTGATTCAGGACTTGCACCGTGAAGCTTGATCTTCGCGAGGTGGCCGCGCGCCACCCCATGGCCCGAGAGGGCGCCGCGCCCGCGCTCCAGAGCCTGTCCTTGAGCGTGGCGGCGGGCGAGCAGCTCGCGGTGATCGGGCCGTCGGGCGCGGGCAAGACCACGCTGCTGCAGGTGCTGGCCTGCGCGATGCCGCCGGCCCAAGGGCGCTTCATGCTGGACGGGCGCGACCCCTGGAGCCTGACGCGGCCTGAATTGCAGCGCCTGCGGGGGCGTCTGTTCCTGGCGCCACAGGTGCCGCCGTTGCCACCGCGCCAGCGCGTGGTGACCGCCGTGCTGGCCGGGCGGTTGCCCGCACAGAGCCTGTGGGCCAGCGTGCGCAGCCTGTTCTACCCCTCGGACATCCCCGGCGCCCACGCCGCGCTGGAGCGCTTTGACCTGCAGGACAAGCTCTTCGACCGGGTGGACCGACTTTCTGGCGGCGAACGCCAGCGCGTGGGCTTGGCGCGGGCCCTGGTGGCCCCCGCTGGTCTGTGGCTGGTGGACGAGCCGCTGTCGGCCCTGGACCCGGCGCGTGCTGGGCAGGCCCTGGCCACGCTGGTGGAGCAGGCGCGTGAGCGCGGCGCCACGCTGGTGGCCACGCTGCACCAGGTGGACCGCGCGCTGGCGCACTTTCCGCGCATCGTCGGCCTTCGCGAGGGCCGTCTGGTGTTTGACCTGCCCTCGGCCGAGGTGACGCCTGAGCGCCTGGCGCACTTGTACGCGCAGCACGAGCATGAGCTGGTGGCGCCGTCGGCCGCGGCGGCGCTCATGGGCGCAGCGCCGCTTGCAGAGGCTGCAGCGCCCGCCGCCGCTCCGGCAATCATGCACTGCCGCTGAAGGGTGATCCGTCCCGTGATCGACTCCTTCGGCACCACTTCCGGGCGCTCGGGCAGCCACGGCGGCGCGGGCGCCGGCGCCCGCCCGGCGCCAGAGCGTGACCCGGCCTGGCTCGGCCGCGTGTTCTGGACCGGGGCCGGTCTGGTGGTGCTGTGGCCGCTGCTGTTGGCCACGGAGTTCAAGCCCTGGATCCTCTTCGAGTCCAGCAACCTGAAGGTCACGGGCAACTTCCTGGCGAGCTTCCTGCCGCCGGCGGTGGGGTCTGAGTTCCTGGGCATGGTGGCGCGGGAGACCTGGCGCACGGTGGCCATCGCCACGGCCGGCATGACGCTGGCCTTGGTGGTGGCCGTGCCGCTGACGCTGGTGTGCACCCGCGTGCTGTCGGTGTCCGCCCTGAGCGGACGCATGGCCCGGGCCCCGGCGGTCGTGCGCTTTGGCGCGCGGGCTTTGCTGATACTGCTGCGCAGCGTGCCGGAGCTGGTATGGGCGCTGGTCTTCGTGCGCGTGGTGGGCCTGGGGCCCACGGCCGGCGTGCTGGCCATCACGCTCACCTACGGCGGCATGCTGGGCAAGGTCTACGCCGAAATCCTGGAAAGCGGTGAGCCTCACGCCACGCAGACCCTGCTGCGCAACGGCAGCTCGCGTCTGCAGGCCTTCTTCTACGGTCTGCTGCCGCAGAACGCGGCCGAGCTCACCAGCTACACCGTCTACCGCTGGGAATGCGCCATCCGCAGCTCGGTGGTGCTGGGCTTCGTGGGCGCCGGTGGTCTGGGCCAGCAGATGGATAACTCGATGAAGATGTTCAACGGCGGCGAGGTGCTGACCATGCTCGCGGTCTTCGTCGTGCTGGTGGACCTGGCCGACCGCATCAGTGCCGGCCTGCGCCGGGCTTTGGGGTGAGCGCCTGTGACACACCCTTCTTCCACCCCCAGCCTTCCGCAACGCCTGCCCCCGCCGCTGTTCAGCGCACGGTGCAAGGCCTGCTGGTTCACCGCCGCAGTGCTGGCGCTGGTGGTGGCGAGCTTCTGGAGCCTGGACCTGCAGTGGGCGCAGTTCCTGTCGCTGGACGCGGCGCGCAGCATGGGCCGCTTCGTCGGCGAGTTCTATCCGCCCGATCTGTCAGCCCCGTTCCTGCACAAGGTGCTGGTGGGCACCTGGGAGACGCTGGCCATGTCGGCGCTGGGCACGCTGCTGGCGGCGGTGGGGGGGCTGCTGCTGGCCCTGCCTGCCAGCCGGCTGCACGAGGGCGACGCAGCCATTTCCCGCGCGCCCACCCGGCTGCTGCTCAATGCCTTGCGCTCGGTGCCGGAGCTGGTGTGGGCGGCCTTGCTGCTGATCGCCGCTGGGCTCGGCCCCTTTGCAGGCACGCTGGCCCTGGCGCTGCACACCGCAGGTGTGCTGGGCCGGTTGTTTGCCGAGGCCATCGAGAACGAGCCGCGCGGCCCGGGGGATGCCTTGCGCGCCCAGGGCGTGGGCAACGGCCGCGTGTTCCTGTACGCCACGCTGCCGCAGGTGCTGCCGCAGCT
>CAYSOD010000477.1:0-3278 GCA_964432385.1 uncultured Rubrivivax sp. | reverse complement strand
CGGTGACGAAGCCGATGCGTGACAAGCCGCCGTCCTGCACCAGGCCGATGAGCTCGGCCACCCGGCCGTAGGGCACGCGGGTGTCGGCACGCAGCTGTACCTCGGTGGCCGGGTTGGCCTGCGCCGCGGCCTTGACGGTGGCCGTGATGCGCGCCTTCCATTGCGCCACAGGCAAGGCTTCGTCCGCCAGAAAGACTTGGCCCTCAGCATTCACCGAGATCGCCAGCGTCTGCACGGCCTGGGTGGGCTTGGCGCCCTCCGCGCGCGGCAGGTCCAGCTGCAGGCTGGACGCCATCAAGGGCGCGGCCACGATGAAGATCACCAGCAGCACCAGCATCACGTCGATCAGCGGCGTCATGTTGATGTCGCTCATCGGGGCGGGCGACGCACGCCGCTCGAGCCGGCCAAAAGACATGGTGTGCAGCCGCCCGCCGGTGTCAGCCGTCTCGGCCGGAGGTGAGCGGTCGGGCACCCTCCAGCATCAGCTCGCGCAGGTCGTGCGCAAAGCCCTCGAGCTGCTCCTCGCAGCGCCCGATCCACCTGCCAAACAGGTTGTAGGCCAACACGGCGGGGATGGCCACGGCCAGGCCGGCCGCGGTCATCACCAAGGCCTCGCCCACCGGGCCCGCCACCTTGTCAATGGAAAACGCACCCCCCGTGCCGATGGCCACCAGCGCGTGGTAGATCCCCCAGACCGTGCCGAACAGGCCGATGAAGGGCGAGGTGCTGCCGATGGAGGCCAGGGCCACCTGGCCGAACTGCAGATGCCCCAGCCCTTGCTGCAGCGCATCGCGCAGACGACGGGTGCGCTGGGAGTCCGAAGCGCCTTGAGAGGCGAGGCTGGTGCCTGCGGGGGCCTGCCGTGCGGCGTCCACCAGCAGGCTCAGCAGCTTCTCGCGGTCCAGGCTGGCCAAGCGGGCGCGGCCCTCGTCCAGCGTGGCCGCATCCCAGAACGCAGGAATGGCACGGTTCAGGTCGCTCATCGCCCGGCGCAGCACCAGCGTCTTCCACACGATCAGGGCCCAGGCACCGATGGACATGAGCAGCATCAGCAGCGCCACCGCGCGGCCGACCGCGTCGCTTTGCGCCAGGAAGTGCGTCAGCCCTTCCATCGCGCCCTCACAGGCCCAGCACGTCGTTCATGCCGAACAGCCCCGTGCGCTGTCCCGCCAGAAACCGCGCGGCGCGCAGGCTGCCTTGGGCGTAGCCTGCGCGGCTGCTGCTGCGGTGGCTGATCTCGATGCGCTCGCCCGTGCCGGCAAAGAGCACGGTGTGGTCGCCCACGATATCCCCACCGCGGATCGTGGAAAAGCCGATGGTTGAAGGGTCACGCTCGCCCGTGACGCCTTCGCGGGCGAAGACGCCGCAGGTCTTGAGATCGCGGCCCAGCGCCTGCGCCAGCACCTCGCCCATCTTCAGGGCCGTGCCGCTGGGGGCGTCCACCTTGTGGCGGTGATGGGCCTCGATCACTTCGATGTCGTAGCCCTCGTGCAGCGCGCGCGCGGCCATGTCCAGCAACTTCAGCACCACGTTGACGCCCACGCTCATGTTGGGCGCCATGACCACGGCCACTGACCGCGCGAGGTCGGCAATCTCAGCCTTCTGCGCTTCACTGAACCCCGTGGTGCCTACCACAGCCTTCACACCCCGGCGGGCGCAGGCCGCCAGGTGCGCCATCGTGCCTTCCGGCCGGGTGAAGTCGATCAAGACGTCGGCCCCGCTCAGGGCCGCCTCCACGTCGGCCGTGATGGTCACGCCCGTGGTGCGGCCCAGAAAGGCGCCCGCATCCTGCCCCAGGGCCGGGCTGCCCTGCACGTCCAAGGCACCGTGCAGATGAAGATCGCCGCTGGCGAGCACCGCTTCGGTCAGCATCCGGCCCATGCGGCCGGAACTCCCGGCGATGACGACCCTCACTGCGGCTCCAGCGGGGGGTAGCTGCGGGTCGCGCCTGTGGGGGCTTCCACTGGGGTGTCCCGGCGCGCTGGCGCGGGCAGCGCCTTGCGCTGCTCTGGCGTGAGCTCCAGCACACGGGGCTCGAACTTGCGCTTGACCGGGTCGATGGAGGCGACGAACTCCTCTTCCGTGGGCAGCGCACCTTCGGGCATCTCGATCTTCCTGAGCACATCGCCCTCGAACAAGGCCACGATGCTGCGGCGCTGAGCCTCGGTGCCGGGGCGCCGGATGGTGAACAGGTAGTCCCAGCGCTCGGCGTGGAAGGGGTCGGTGAGCAGGGGCGTTCCCAGGATCTCGCGCACCTGCAAGCGCGTCATGCCGGGCTTGACCAGGGCCAGTTGCTCGCGGGTGATCGCGTTGCCCTGCACGATGTCGATGCGGTAAGGGGTCACCAGGCCCAGCAGGCTGCCATCGGAGGCGATCTGACGAAAGCCGCAGCCGCTCAACAGCAGGGCCGCGCCCAGACAAGTCAGGGCGAGCCCCCTGGGCGGCGTCAGCGTCGAGCGGGTCGATATCATGCGCAGATTCTAGTGTGGGCGGCCCCGCCAGGGCATTGCGCCAAGCCTTGCGGAGAGCTGCCGATGAACCGTGCCGAAGAACTCAAAAGCAGTGGACTCAAGGCCACGCTGCCTCGGCTGAAGATCCTGGGGGTTTTCGAGCGCACGCAGCGCCGTCACATGACGGCCGAAGACGTCTACCGCGCGCTGATGCTGGACGGTGCCGACATCGGGCTGGCAACCGTGTACCGGGTGCTGATGCAGTTCGAGCAGGCGGGCCTGCTCACGCGCAGCAACTTCGAGTCCGGCAAGGCCGTTTTCGAGCTCAACGAGGGGCAGCATCACGACCACCTCGTGTGCCTGACCTGCGGGCGCGTGGAAGAGTTCTTCGACCCCGACATCGAGCAGCGCCAGCGGGCCATCGCCCAGGTGCGGGGCTTCGAGCTGCAGGAGCACTCGCTGGCCCTGTACGCCACCTGCGCGCGCGATAACTGCGAACACCGCCACCGCTGAGTCACGGCCGGCGGCAGGAGCGCCTGCGGGCCTTCACCCCTGGTCGGACGAAGGCTGCTCCAGCGCCCGCTGATGGCGCTGCAAGAATTCCTGGTAGGTGTCGATGCCCCGCAACTGCAAGATGGTGTTGCGCACCGCCGCTTCGACCAGCACGGCCAGGTTGCGCCCAGCGTCCACCGCGATGACCACCTTGCGCACGGGCAGGCCCAGCACGTCCTCGTACAGCGGCTCGTGCGGCAGGCGCTCGAAGTCGCGCTCCATCGTCTCCTTGCGCACCAGATGGACGATGAGCTTCAGGCGCATCTTGCGCCGCAC
>CAYSOD010000476.1:0-3289 GCA_964432385.1 uncultured Rubrivivax sp. | reverse complement strand
GGCGGCCTCGCGCGCCATCTCCGGGAACATGCCATCGTGGCAGATGATCAGCGCGATGCGGCTGCCGTTGGGCCCGGCGCACACGGGCACGCCCATGTTGCCCGGCTCCCAGGCCTCCACCGGCACCCACGGGTGCAGCTTGCGGTAGTACAGGCGCAGCTCGCCCTGGTCGTCGATGATGAGGCCGGTGTTGTAGGGGTTGCCGTGCGGGTTGAACTCCATGATGGAGAAGCAACCCCAGATGCGGTGCTCGACGCAGGCGCGCTTGAACAGCGCGACCTCGGGCACGTCGATCGACACCATCAGCTCCGGCGCCGTGCTCATGGACAGGCCGTGCAGCGCGTACTCGGGGAACACCACCAGGTCCATGGTGCCCAGGTTTCGCCGGGCCTTGCCCACCATCCACACGATGCGCTCAGCCTGCGCCTTCAACTGCGCTGGCGTCTCCACCACGGGTAGCTGCAACTGCACCAGGCCCACCACCACGCCGTGGGGCGATTTGTTGAGTCCGCCGAGTCCGTTCATGGGTTCGAATCCTTGAGAGGGTGAATGAGGTGGTGGGGCGCGCGAGGGGTGTGACGGGCGGGGCTGCCGGGCAAGGTTGGTAGGCCGCGTCAGCGGCTGACCGTCAACTCCATCGGCGCGCCCTGCAGGCTGCGCCGCGGCGAGCAGGTCCACACCAGGATGGCCAGGGTCAGCACGTAAGGCGCCGCGTTGAAGAGGTAGTAGCCCCCGCTCACGCCCACGGACTGCAGGGCCGGGCCCAGCGCCCCGGCGCCGCCGAACAGCAGCGCCGCGCCCAGGCAGCGCAGCGGGTGCCAACGCGCAAAGATCACCAGCGCCACGGCGATCAGTCCCTGTCCGCTGGACAGGCCCTCGTTCCAGCTGCCGGGGTAGTACAGCGACAGGCAGGCTCCGCCCAGGCCGGCGATGAAGCCGCCGGCGGTGGTGGCCGCGATGCGCACGCGGTTCACGGAGGTGCCCAGCGCCCGCGCCGCATCGGCGGAGTCGCCCACCATGCGTACCCACAAGCCCCAGCGGGTGTGGGCCAGGCCCCAGGTCAGGCCCAGGGCGATGGCGATACCCAGCGGAAACATCACATTGATCTGCAAGGCGGCCGCCACGGCGCCAGAGTCACTCCAGCCACCCAGAGGCAGGACTGGAATCTGCGGGGCCTGTGGCTGGATCAATGGCTTGCCGAGGTAGAAGGCCAGGCCGGTGCCGAACAGCATCACGGCAATGCCCGCGGCAATATCGTTGGCCCGCGGCAGCGAGCTGATGAGCCCGTGCACCAGGGCCAACAGTGCGCCCGCCAGGCCAGCCACCAGCACGCCTGCCCACCACAGGCCGCTCAGGTAGGCGCCGCCAAAGCCGGCCATGGCCGACAGCACCAGCACGCCTTCCAGGCCCAGGTTGATGCGGCCTGATTTCTCGGTCAGGCACTCGCCCAGGCTCACGAACAGGAACGGCGTGCCCACCCGGATGGCGCCGCCCAGCACGGCCAGGAGCACATCCCCCACGGCAGAGAAGTCAGTCATGCGGAAGGCCCCTTCAGGCTCTTGCGCAGGCCCGTACTCAGGCCCCTGAACAGGATCTCTCCCAGCCGGCCGCGCCAGGCTTCGGCGGCCAGGATCAGCAGAAAGCAAAAACCCATCAGCACCTGTACCGACGCATCGGGTATGCCCATGCGCCGCTGCAACAAGCTCCCTGCGGCCAGGAAGCCGCCGAACAGCACCGCCACCAAGACGATGCCCAGCGGCTGGTGCCGCGCCACGAAGCTCACCAGGATGCCGGTGTAGCCCAAGCCCACGATAAGAGAGGCATTGGCGGCCGTGTGCACGGCGGCCACCTCGACGCCGCCGGCCAGGCCCGCCGCCGCGCCGCCCAGCGCGCAGGCGGTGATGACCAGGCGCGTGGCGGGCAGGCCCACCAGCCGGGCGGCACGCCCGTTGCCGCCCACCACCCGTACCGCAAAGCCGTGGGTGGTGCCCGCCAACCAGACGGCGGCACACACGCAAGCCAGCAGGCCCCATACCAGCCCCCAGTGCACGTCGTAGGCCCCGATGTTGCCCATCAGCAGACCTTGCGGCAGCGGCAGCGTGGAAGGCTTGTTCAGGCTGGCGGGGTCACGCAGCGGGCCTTCGACGACATGCTTGAACAGGGCAATGGCGATATAGCCCAGCAGCAGGCTGGCGATGGTCTCGTTCACGCCCCGCCACTGCCGCAGCGCACCGGCCAGAGCCACCCAGGCGGCACCTGCGATGGCGGCAGCCAGCAACAGCAGCGCGGTACCGGCCGCGCCCGCGGGCAGAGGCAGCCACAGAGGCAAGGTGGCGGCGGCCAGTCCGCCCAGCACCAGGGCACCCTCGCCGCCGATCACCGTCAGACCTGCCTGCGCGGGCAGGGCCACGCACAACGCGGTCAGCATCAACGGAGCCGCCCGCTGCAGCGTGTTCTGCCAGGAGAAAGCATCACCGAAGGCCCCCTTGAACAGCAGCCCCCAGGCCTGGAGCGGGTCGTGCCCACCCAGCCCCAGGAAGCCGCCGAACAGCAGCACCCCGCCGGCCAGGGCCAGCAGGGGCAGCATCAGAGATTCCACGGCGTCGCGCCAGCGTTCCATGAGCAAGCGAGGTGTCTGAAACAGGCTGACGCGATCCGTGTGGGCAGGCTCAGACCTTGCCGATCACGCCTTCGACGAGGTAGTTCATGGACTCCAGCGTCACGTCGGTCTGCTTGAGCGTGGTGCCCTTGGCGATGACGACCTTGCCGGTGTTGTCCTTGAGTTCGCCGGCGAAGATGTCGAAGCTGCCCGCCATCATCTTGGCGCGGATGGCGTCTGCATTCTTGCGAGCACCCTCGGTCACCATGGAGCCGTAGGGCGAAGACTTCACGAAACCGTCCTTCAGGCCGCCGCGCACGAAGTTGGGGTGCGGCTTGCCGCTGCGTGCCGCTGCGATGATGGTGGTGTAGGCGGTCACCCAGTTCCACTCTGCACCGGTGAGGTAGGCCTGGGGCGCGAGCTTGGCCTGGCTGGCGTGGTAGCCGCACACCATCTTGCCGCGCTTGGCGGCGGTCTCCACCACCACCTTGGGGCCGTCCACGTGCATGGTGAACACATCCACGCCCTGGTCGGCCAGGCTGTTGGTGGCCTCGGCCTCCTTCACGGCCATGGACCAGTCGCCCGTGAAGATCACCGTGGTGGTGATCTTCGGGTCCACCGATCGTGCGCCCATGGTGAAGGCGTTGATGTTGCGCAGCACCTGCGGGATCGGCTTGGCCGCCACGAAGC
>CAYSOD010000475.1:0-3291 GCA_964432385.1 uncultured Rubrivivax sp. | reverse complement strand
CACCGACCACGCTGATCTCCGTCTTCTCGGGGATGTCCAATCCTGCCGGCGCACCGCCGGCCAGCCAACCGACGGCGCCGAGCAGCACGATCAGGACGAGGCCGGGCCACCACAAGGGCACGGCCTGGCCGGTGGACTCAAAGCGCCTTCGTGCCCAGGAGCGCCAGACGCCCGCGGCCACCAGGCCCAGCGCGAGGCCCGCCAACGTGCCCGCGTGACCGGTTTCCCAGTGCGGAATGGGGAATTGCAGCCCGTTCTTGCTGAAGAAGAACCCGCCACCGTGCAAGGCATCCTCGATGGGCGGCAGCAGTTCGGTCAGCACGAAGTACCAGATGAACAACTGCAGCAGCAGCGGCACGTTGCGCAGCAGTTCCACGAAGCAGGTGGCCAAGCTTCGAACGAGCACATTCCTGGACAGCCGGGCGATGCCGACCACGGTGCCCAGCAGGGTGGCCAGCACGATGCCCACCACCGCCACGCGCAGTGTGTTGGACAGGCCCACGACGAAGGCCTTGCCGTAGCTTTCGCCCGAGTCGAAGGGGATCAGGCTTTCGCCGATGGCAAAGCCTGCGGTCTGGGTGATGAAGTCGTAGCCGCTCTTGATGCCCCGCACCCGCATGTTCTCCAGGGTGTTGTGCATCAGGTAGCCCAGCGCCAGGGCGATCAGTGCGACCGCGATCACCTGGTACAGCAGGCCGCGCACGGTGCGGCTGCGCCATGACCAACGTTGGACCTTGGGGGGAGCGGTCATGGGCGAGAGAGTGGGTTCAATGACATCGAGGGCCCGATGCACCGCAGCGCAACCGGGCCCCCGGATTTCAGGAGCGTATCAACGCACCGGCGGCGCGTACATCAGGCCGCCCTTGTTCCACAGGTTGTTGACGCCCCGCGGCAGCTTCAAGGCCGACTTCGGGCCGACGTTGCGCTCGAAGATCTCGCCGTAGTTGCCCACGGCCTTGATGGCGCGGTAAGCCCAGTCCTTGTCCAGACCCAGCAGCTTGCCGGTGTCTTCCGAGGTGCCGAGCAAACGCTGCACGACGGGGTCGGTGCTGGACTTCATCTGGTCCACGTTGGCCTGGGTGATGCCGTTCTCTTCGGCTTCCAGCAGGGCGTAGACCGTCCACTTGACGATGGCGAAGAACTCGTCGTCACCGCGGCGCACGGCGGGGCCCAGGGGCTCCTTGGAGATCAGCTCGGGCAGGATCAGGTGGTCATCGGGGCTGGTGGCTTCCTTGTTGCGGATGGAGGCCAGGCCCGAGGCGTCCGTGGTGTACGCCTGGCAACGGCCGGCGAAATAGGCCTTGTTGGTGGCTTCCTGCGTCTCGAAGACCACGGGCTTGATGTTCAGGTTGTTGGCCTTGGAGTAGTCCGTCAGGTTCTTCTCCGTGGTCGTACCCGACTGTACGCAGACGGTGGCGCCCTTCAATTGCTTGGCGCTCGTGATCTTGGGCGCCGGCACCATCTTCTTGGTCTTCGGGTCTTCACGCTTGAGCGGGACCATGAAGCCCTGGCCGTCGTAGTAGGTGATGCCCGCGAAGTGCAGGCCCAGCGACGCATCGCGGGTCAGGGTCCAGGTGCTGTTGCGCGACAGCATGTCGATCTCGCCCGACTGCAGGGCCGTGAAGCGCTGCTGTGCCGACAGTGGGGTCCACTTGATCTTGGTCGCGTCGCTCAGCAGCGCGGCCGCCACGGCGCGGCAGATGTCCACGTCCAGACCGCTCCAGTTGCCCTGGCTGTCGGCGATCGAGAAACCGGCCAGGCCGGGGTTGACGCCGCAGACCATCTGTCCGCGTTGCTTGATCGTGTCGATCGTCTTGCCGGCATGAGCCGGCGCGGTGGCCATCGCACCGGCGGCCACCAGGGCGCCGAGGGCGAGACGTGAGAAGGACTTCAGCATGGGGGATCTCCTGGAGGGATGAAAACACCTTGCACGCACCCCAGCGGTGCATGAGTGGGGCGCGGCGGTAGCCGCAAATCGGGCTTGCAGCAATTGTGCCAATCCCTATCCCGACGGCCTGTGGGGTCGGAATCGAGTTCGGACTGGCCCCTGAACCACTCTTCCACGCTTGTCCGCCTTCAACCGGGGCTTCCGGGCAAGGGGGCCTTGATCTCTGGCGCCGTCAGGCTGTCGTCGGCCACCACCGTGTCCAGCGGGAGGCGGCGCCCCGACAGGTGGTCCTCGATGCAGCGCCACACCAGGGGGCTGCGGTGGCGCTCCTGGCTGGCGCGTACCTCCTCGGCCCGCATCCAGACCGTGCGCACGATGCCCTCTTCCAGGGCGTGGCCGGGTTCAGGCTCGCCGCAGGTGCCGGCATAGGCCAGGCGCAGGTAGGTGACATCCTCGCCCGTGGCCGGGCGCTGGAACCGCGACAGATACACCCCCAGCAGGCTGTGCGGCTCAAAGCGTCGGCCGGTCTCCTCCAGGGTCTCGCGGCGCACGGCTTGCAGCGGAGTCTCGCCTTGCTCCAGGTGCCCGGCTGGGTTGTTCAGGCGCAATCCCTCGGGGGTGTGTTCCTCCACCAGCAGGTACTTTGGGCCGTCCGGGCCCGGTCGCTCGATGATGGCGGCCACGGTGACGCTGGGTTTCCAACGGGGCAGATTCATGGCGGTCATGCTACCCCCGGGCCGCCAAGCTGCCGGGGGCTGGCCGGCTCGAGCCGTCGCCCGAGTGGAACGCTGGCGCATCTGAAGCGCCGCGTGCGGCCGTCGGGAGGCTTGTGTAAGCTGGCGGGTTGCGTTGCCCAAAGGAAGAAGGGGAGTCCTCATGTTGATCGGTGTGCCCAAGGAGCTGGCTGCGGGCGAAAAGCGCGTGGCCACCGTGCCCGACGTGGTCGAGAAGCTCGTCAAGCTGGGGTTCTCGGTGGCCGTGGAAAGCGGCGCCGGGGATGCCGCAAACTTTGCCGACGACACCTACCGCGCCGCAGGCGCTGCCGTGGTGCCCACGGCAGCCGAGATCTGGGGCGCTTGTGACATCGTCTTCAAGGTGCGCCCACCCTCGGCCGAGGAGGTGGCGCAGCTGCGAGAGGGCGCCACGCTGATCGGCTTTGTCTGGCCGGCGCAGAACCCCGAGTTGATGGCCCAACTGCAGGCGCGCCAGGCGACCGTGCTGGCCATCGACTGCCTGCCGCGCCAGCTGAGCCGCGCCCAGAAGATGGACGCGCTCACCTCCATGGCCGGCATCAGCGGCTACCGCGCCGTCATCGAAGCCGCCAATGCCTTCGGTCGCTTCTTCAACGGCCAGATCACGGCCGCGGGCAAGGTGCCGCCGGCCAAGGTGTTCATCGCGGGCGC
>CAYSOD010000474.1:0-3297 GCA_964432385.1 uncultured Rubrivivax sp. | reverse complement strand
TATAGAAGATTGATCGACGTGTGAAAGTTTCGAAATCCGCTACTACTTATTCAGTATGGAGGTGAAAGGTAAATGCAATCCGTCTCAGATACAAATAAAGGCAGGCAAAGAATCCTGCTTTCTCACCATAGGCTACAGATGGCAGCGAGCCCAGCTAATGCACCCTTAGGAGAAATACTATCTCGGCAGTTTGATCTACTGATGAAGAGACTCGAAAGCCTCGAGCAGGCGATCGAAACCGTCCATGGAATCATTAGAGATTTAATGGCCGGAGCAAATTTCTCCATCGGTGTGGAATGGAGTCCGCATAAGACGAGGCCAGGGTTACACCCTAGGTTGTATAGGCTCTCAAAAAGGTCCATCCCAGCTTTCTGGCCAGACGGCAACGTACGTCACCGTTGGGCAGACGTGGTCCATGCTGGTTACCTCTCTCGGTATGTGGCATGCACCGAAGGCCTCGAGAGGCACATGCAAAAGGCACTGGAAGATGCATTGACCTTTTTGCGAAAGAGCCTGAAGGAGAGGGAGCAGTTGCTCGCAACTGTGGGCGGTAAGCGCCGCCAGCTAACCGCACGGCTTAACGCCGCTGACTCATCGGACCCGAAGGCGGAAGCTGCGCTCTTGGTGCTCCGCACTGCTGAGCACCGGTCGATCGTTCACAACCAGTTGGCGGTCCCCTTAAGCGCTGATCCGCAAGCTTCCTCTGCCGAGGGTGACGATCATGCCGGACGAAGCGAAGACCCTGTAGAGGCTCAAACCACAACCGGATGTGGAGGGCCTGTCTAATGAGGAGAACCGTCGCAGGGGCCTTCTTCGGCTTCACATGCTTCTATTGGGCCGTCCTGTTTATGGTCTATTGGGCTCGGAACGATTGGACGCTGCCGCCAGGGTGGCAGGAGCAGACGTTGTGGAGCTTCAAGTTCTTAGGTGTGTCCATATTCATGGGTGTCTTGCTGACACTCCTGTACCTTTGGGTCAAGCGCCAGATCGTGCTGATCTCGCTCACTCAGGAACTCGAAATCGCGGCTTTTGCCGCGAACAATGGTCCGGTTCCGCCAGGCCCTGAGCGAAATGCTGCGCTGGGCGCCCTTTGGCAAGCGTTCTGCGCAGTTCTCAACACGCCGCATCGGATTGGTACGAACAACAAGACAGGCACGATTGGGTTCAAGTACGTCCTGGGGGGCAACCCGGTGCTCTTCTTGCACGGCTGGGCCATCCAGGATGAACTCCGTCAGCGGCTACCGTTTGAGGTGCAGGCCAAGCTGGGAACTCGGCCAGGTAACAGCACAGCGCTGCTGTGGTCTTTGCTTGAAGCTCTAGATGCCGAAGGCATTCTTGTCACGCAACATGGCGAGGTTACCTTACCCACCAGAGAGGCTTTATGGAGGATCGCGCTCAAAGGCCGCGATCCAGCGCTCACGGCACCTCTGGCAGAGTGGAAAATGGCGGTCGTGCTCAGAGCCAGCAGACATTTCCCGCTGCTTGCCCTTGGACCAGAAGCAGAGTTCACGCCTGTGATCTTGGGCCCTGCTGATGCGTCGAAACTGAACTCAGAATCCTCAACAAACGCAATTTCCCGCCGCCGCCCTGACCAGGAACCAGCCGCAGGAGGTGCCGATGCTCCTATTTGCCCTCCAGCAGCAGCACACAAAGCTCGCAAAGTAGACACACGTCGCGATCAGATAAGACAGCTACGACAAGCTGCGATACGTGACATTCGCAAGCGCGCGGTGAAGTCTCCTTGACAAGGGGGCTTATCACTCCGCTCCGATCTGATTAGTCCCTTGTCATCAGCCACATTTGGATGTCGCGGTTGGCCGAGTTGATGCCGAACCCACGGGGATCGAATGGGCCACCCCACCAACGCCACATCGCGTCGTGTTCTTCGTGGGCAGGGTCGCTCATGGCCTGCAAGAACTCGCCGTAGCTAGTTATGCCGCCGACGTCCTCGGGCGGGCAGGCGATGGCCCCTGCCAGGCACATGGGCCAACCGTTGCGCTCCTCGTCGGCAACCTCCGACCCAATATGAATCTCGGCTTGAGCAGGTGGCGGCAGCTTGCCGGCAGTGGCCAGATCCATCAGCCGGGTGGGGTAGGGCGGCACGAAGTGGGTGAGCTAATCCGGCTTGGCGAACTCAGCCACGATGGGTGATAACAGCAAAACCTTGCCTGGGAAGGCTGGGATCAGGCTCTGGGCGTTGAGGAAACAGGTAGACCCCGAACGAGTTGACCACGACGTGGGCGCGCTCTCACCAAAACTATCGGGTCTCGTCGCCCCAGATAACAGGGTGCGCATCTGGCCATCAAGACGTCCCCAAGAAACAAGTTCACTGAAATTCTGAGAAAACTTGGTCTAGAGACCAATTATGAAGGCAGACACGCTATCCTTCTTGGCGTTCTGGCTCTCGCAGTGAAGAGCGTACGGTGGACTCGAATGATTTTTAGAGATCTGTAGCTGTTTCAAGCGAGGCTTGTGTATACGCGATGCAGAGCCCTTATTGATTGGAGGCTGAGAGGAAGGAAATTTCAAAGGCATCATAGTATGACTTCGCTAAATAAAGTTTTTAGTTACCGCGCTGTCACATAAATAAAACTCACTTTGAATTAAAGGGTCATTCCTCAACTTCAACACGCAACTTCAACACGCAACTTCAACACGCAACTTCAACACGCAACTTCAGAACGCCGCCGATATGAAAGACAAAGACTCCCCCGCACGGAAAATCCTGCTGTCGCACCCACGCAGCGAGCCATCGGGAAATCAAGCGTGCTCTGCACTTGAGCCGGTGCTTCGCCAAGCATTTGGCGCGCGCTTGGCTCGGCTTGCCCAATTGGACATGGCGATCGAGAAGGCTCACTGCCTCATTGCAGAGTTGATGGACGGCGCGAAGACATGCGTTGGGATCGAGTGGATTCCACACAAGACGAGGCCAGGCTTGCACCCAGTCGTTCACTGGCGCAGGCACACGTTGCGAGGCGCTCTATGGCTGGATGGCAGCCGGCGGCGTAGTTGGGCCAAAGTGCTTAAGCACGGTTACTTGCAGCGATACCTGGACTGCATGGCGGGCCAAGAAGAGCGCCTTATCGGCCCGCTGGCAGAGGCCTTCGCTTGCTTGCAGCGACTTCTTGACGAGCGCGAGCGGCTGCTAGACACCATATCCGAGATTCGTCGCCAGCTCACCTCACAACAGAGCGCACTCCGAAGTGACAACGACCCAGTCGCCGTCCTTGAGCGGCTGGAGCAGGGAACGGCCGGTGTACGGGCGCTCCTCTATGTCGCCGCAGGATCGAAGCAGAG
>CAYSOD010000473.1:0-3304 GCA_964432385.1 uncultured Rubrivivax sp. | reverse complement strand
AGTACGCCAAACCCGTGACGAACATGTGACGGTCTCGAGTTGGGAAGTGCCGTAGTGTCTCTACCACCTCAGGGACCCGGGTGCTGGCAGTAACCCGAGCTGTCGCTCCGTCGCTCCCGTCACCCCATTCAGTTGGGGATGATCCACCGTGCCATCGCGAACCACGCCGACTAGCAGGCTGGTTTGGCCGAATGCTCAGAACGCGTCGGTAGGCGCGACGTTTCAATAATCCTTGGCGGTAGCTCAAGTGCGCCAGGCGAGCACACGTGTAGGGATCATGAGAAAGCCGGCCCGGGCTATACAGACCGCGAAGTTGTCCTGGCAGGTTGCTGATCAGCGAGGACTATTCGACCCGCCAAGCTGGATTGCTCCATGCCGTACGACCCTGTTCATCGACCACGACGATGCGCATGAATCCTTCCTTGCCCATGCGGCCTACTGGCAAGCGGGCTGCAGTCTGCCCGCGCTGCTCGCACTGCACGGCACGTGAGCCCTTGCCTAGAAGGTACACCCCGAATGCGGCTGAGCACTCAACCAAGATCTCGTCGCCTTCCATACGGATGTCATGAATGGCCGGTCCCTGCGTGGAGTAGTAGTGGCCTGACTTCAATGCTTCCACCAGCAACTCGGGCTCATTACGCTCTGCCCTGACCATCACCCATCCTCCAAAGGCATCATCGACAAGAAAATGCGCGTCATCTGTCGCCAGCGCGTTGATACGACGGCCCTGAGCCAGCAATTGATCGAGCAACGAGCTTCCCCCACCGCGCGACGTGCGCACCGCCGAGGTGTGGTTGTAGACCTCAACAGCATGTGCGGCGTCGATAGTCATCGCGTCTTCGACCCCCAGCGAATACCACTCGGGATGCACGATGGTGACGAAGGCACCTGCGGCTGCACAGCGGCGGGCCAAGTCGGCAGCCGACTCGCCTGCTTGCGTCGGTGCGAAGTCCAGCGGAAGTCCGTTTGCCAAGAGGTGCCACTTCTCACCAAGGCGGGTACTGGGCACGTGCACCTCGGCACCCAGGATGGTGGTGAAGTCGTCCGTTCGAAAGTCGCGGGTATCGGACACCGGGAAGTCGTAGGCTGGCAGAAAGTGGTCGGACAGACAAATGAAGTCGTAGCCGGCATCGCGGTACCGACGACACACCTCGGCCGCTTCCAATTGACCGTCAGACAAGGTGCTGTGCGTATGCAAATTGCCCTTAAAGAAGCGGCCTGGCTGACTAAATGCGTCGAAGCTCATGGGAGTGCCTGTTGATTCGATGATCGAGTGTGGCTTGAATCCATCGCATATTCAGCGAAGGCTTCAGCATGCGTGGCCACTCTTGGGGCGTCGTGGCTTGGTTTAGCCTGATCCACTCCAAGCCGGACAGCTTGAGTAGACGATGCGAGTAGCGCGCGGGTGTATTCGGTTTGAGGATTGGTGAAGACACTCTGCGTGTCACCCGCTTCTTGGACATGGCCATCGTGGAGCACAACCACCCTTTGGGCCATGCGCCAAACGACGGCCAGATCGTGCGTGATGAGTAACAGTGACACTCCACGCTCGACCTGCAAGCGGCGCAGGGCATCCAGCACCTGTGACTGCATCGTGGCATCCAACGCAGATGTAATTTCGTCACATACGATCAGCTCAGGGTCGGCGGCGAACGCCCGTGCAATAGCAACCCTCTGCTGCTGCCCACCCGAGAGCTGGCGCGGGAAACGATCCATGTAGGACGCATCAAGTCCAAGATCAGCAAGCAACGACGCAGCGCGGCGACGGGCCTCTGCAGGACCGACTCCTGTGAAGACTTCGATTGGCCTTGCAACGGCGGTGCCGATGCGCTGGCGCGGATTGAGCGAAGACAGCGGATCCTGAAAAATGATTTGTATGCGCCGCCGCTCATCTGGGCGACGCAGGCGGCTTAATCCGGCCAATGACTTTCCCTTGAAGCGAATCTCACCGTCACTGGCTTTGAGTAACCCCGCAACTGCTGAACCAAGCGTGGACTTTCCAGATCCAGACTCTCCGATGAGTCCCAGCACTTCGCCAGTCCGAATGACTTGCGAGATAGCCTGGAGCGCTGGCTGGGCCTTCGCCCTCTTGGGAATTAACCAAGAGCCCTGTCGATAGCGATGACCGACGGCGTTCAGTTCCAAAACCGGGGTTATCGCGTGATCCACCCAGGTTGGTGGCGGCCTGTCTAGCCGAAGAACCGAGCCCAACAAGTCCTTGGTGTAAGGCTGAGAAGGCTGTCCGAACACCTGTTCGACCGAACCCTGTTCGACAGTACGGCCGTTCTTCATCACCAGCACGCGTGTGCACATGCGAGCAACTACGTTCAGATCGTGGGTTACCAGCACCAGGGCCACGCCGAGCTCCTGCTGTAGGTCGCGCACGAGGTCGAGAACTTGGGCTTCGGTGGTCTTGTCGAGCGCCGTCGTGGGTTCGTCCAGCACCAGAAGGCGCGGCTTACAGGCGAGAGCACAGGCGATGACCACGCGTTGGCGTTGTCCCCCTGAGAGCTGGTGCGGGTACCTTGCAAACAGTTGCTCTGGATTGGGCAGTCGGGTTTTCTCCATCAGCTCGATGGCATGTTGCCTGGCCCGATTGCGGTCTAGACCTGCGCGCGTACAGAGGATCTCCACCAACTGATCACCGACGCGCAGATGGTGTGTCAGCGACGACAGCGGGTTCTGCGGCACGAACGCCACCTGAATGCCTCGCAGCGTCTTCAGTGAACTCGGGTCGGACTCGTGGAGACGCTGGCCTGACAAGAAAACCTGCCCAGCGCTGCGCTCGCTGGCACCACGATAGTGGCCCAGCAATGCCCGGGCGGCTGTGCTTTTTCCGCTCCCGCTCTCACCGACGATGCCGATAGAGCCGCCCTCAGCAATATCGAAGCTCAGCCCATCGACTGCAAGTTTCAAGTTGCCCCAGGCATCGCGATACCCGATCGACAGGTCACGCACCGACAGAAGTGGTTCAACCATGGGAGCCCCCGCGAGAAGCGTCCAGGCCTAACGCGTCGGCCAGGCCCTCGGTGGCAAAGTTGAGACCGACCACCAGCGTCGACACGCAAAGTGCTGGTATCAAGATCAGCCAGGGCTCAGAGTGGATCGCAGAAAGGCCGGCATGGATCATCAGACCCCAGTCGGGTGTTGGCGGCGACAATCCCAGGCCGAGAAACGAGAGCGCGCTCACCAACAGCAGCGCGCTTGAGCTGCGCAACGCAAACTCCACCAGTAGCAGGTCGGCCACGTTGGGCAAGAGTTCTCGGCCAATGACAGAGACGGCGGATTCGCCACGAAGTTGTGC
>CAYSOD010000472.1:0-3310 GCA_964432385.1 uncultured Rubrivivax sp. | reverse complement strand
GCCTGCTCGGGCGTGATGGCACCAAGGCTGGTCGGATCGGCCTGGCGGAGGGGCCCACCCGACGCCGCCAGGACGGCGGGGTCGATGAACGCGGGCCAAGCGCTGCGGTCTTGCGGCAGGCATTGGAAGATGGCCGAGTGCTCGCTGTCGATGGGCAGAAGAGTAGCGCGCCCCTGCTTGACGGCCTGCATGAACAAACCCCCTCCCACCACCAACGCCTCCTTGTTGGCCAGCAGCAGGCGCTTGCCTGCACGCGCTGCGGCCAAGCAGGGGGCCAAACCGGCGGCGCCCACGATGGACGCCATGACGCTGTCGACCTCGGGGTGGGCGGCCAGTTCGCACAAACCGTCGCCGCCGACCAGGATCTCCAGAGGGCCTGCCTCAGGCGCAAGCAAGGTGCGAAGACGGGC
The DNA here is from genome assembly GCA_964432385.1 of uncultured Rubrivivax sp. Taxonomy (GTDB): domain Bacteria; phylum Pseudomonadota; class Gammaproteobacteria; order Burkholderiales; family Burkholderiaceae_C; genus Rubrivivax. Next base: position 2,900 of record CAYSOD010000472.1, on the reverse strand, counting down.
GGCGGCGGCCTGATTGGGCACCACCGCCCACCGCGGCCTGAATCGCGCGCACTGCGCGGCCAGTTCCTCCATGCGGCGAAAAGCTGTCAGCCCCACCACCTCGATGGTCTCCGGGTGACGCGCCGCCACATCCAGCGTGTTGGCGCCGACCGATCCGGTCGAACCCAGGATGGCCAGGCGCTGACGGCGCCCCGATTCAGTCGTGCTCATGAAGAACTCAGCGCCAGGGCCATGGGAAAGACCGGCAGGAGCGCATCGATGCGATCCAGGACGCCGCCGTGGCCTGGCAAGAGGCGGCTGGAGTCCTTCACGCCCGCTGCCCGCTTGACCAACGATTCAAACAGATCGCCCACCACGCTCATGCCGGACAAGAGGATCAGCAGCACGGCAGCCCACCACAGGCCATGTCGCTGCGTCAGGACCGAAAACAGGCTCACGCCCCATTCTGGGCCCGGTGCGCTCAGCACACTCCAGCCCCAGGACAGCAGCAAGACGCCAACCATACCCGTCCAGACCCCTTCCCAGGATTTGCCCGGGCTGATGGAGGGTGCCAGCTTGCGCCGACCGAACGTGCGGCCGCCGAAGTACGCCGCAATGTCCGCCACCCAAACCAGACACAGCACCGACAGCACGAAACCGAGGCCCTGGGCGCGGGCGGTGACAAGCGCCATCCACGCACCCCAAAGCGCGATGAAACCCAAGGGCCAAGTCAACCATTGGGGGTGACGACGCCAGCCCTCCACGCCCTGGCGCAAGGCCCATCCGCCCCCAAGGATCCAGGCCAAGCCCAGACTGATCCACACTGGTGCAGGCACCTGCCGGCCCAGCGCAAGGTGCAAACCCGCAGCGCAAGCGGCCAGAAGCAATCCCCCAAAGCCCAAAGCCACGCGCCCGCCAGCACCGTGAAGACGGGCCCACTCCCAACCTGCGGCGGCCAGCAGAACCGCCGTCAGCGCCGGAAACGGCCACCACTGGGTTGACAGCGCCGCAGGTACCAGCAGAGCCAGCAGCACAACCGCGGTGACGATGCGCTGACCCAGCATGTCTGGTTCAACCGCTCGCGTCTGGCCCGTGGGCCCAGGATTCCGCACCACCAAAGCGCCGGTCGCGCGCTGCGAAGGAGGCCAGCGCGAGATCAATCTCCTGGGCGCCGAAGTCGGGCCACAAGCAGTCGGTGAAGTACAACTCGGCATAGGCCGCCTGCCACAGCAGGAAGTTGCTCAGCCTCATCTCCCCCCCCGTGCGGATGAACAGATCAGGGTCGGGGATGTCTCCCAGCACCAGCAAACGCGAAAAGGATTCTTCATCCAGCGAATCGGCAGACATACCCGAGGCGATGGCCTTTCGGCAGGCCTGCACCACGTCCCAGCGGCCTCCGAAGTTGAACGCCACCGACACGGTGATGCGCTGGTTGTGCCGGGTGGCTTCCTCGGCCTGCGCCCAGGCGTCCTGAAGCTTTTCCGAAACACCTTCCCGGTTGCCGATGATGCGGACTCGAACCCCCTTGGACACCATGGCCTGGAGGTACTTGGACGCCGCGACCAGGACCAGCCCGAAAAGGCCCGACACCTCGTCAGCAGGCCGCTTCCAGTTCTCGGAAGAAAAGGCGAAGACCGTGAGGTACTCGACACCCCGATCGGCAAACAGGTCGATGGCCCGGATCAGCGCATCCACACCGGCCTTGTGTCCGAAGAATCGGGGCATGTAGCGGTTCTTGGCCCAGCGACCGTTGCCGTCCATGACGACGGCCACGTGGCGGGGAACCGCGGAGTGAAGCTGCATTGAATCCTTCAGCTCACGCAGGCTCAGACGGCCAACACGTCGGCTTCCTTGGACTGGACCAGACGGTCCACCTCCGCCACCACGCGGTCGGTGAGTCGCTGCACCTCTTCCTGGCCTCGGCGCTCTTCGTCTTCGGAAACGGCCTTGTCCTTCAGCAGGCGCTTGAGCTGCTCGTTGGCCTCCCTGCGCAAGTTGCGCACGGCAACCTTGGCGTCTTCGCCCGCGTGCCGTACCACCTTGGTCAAGTCGCGACGTCGCTCCTCGGTCAGGGCTGGCATCGGTACTCGCAGCAGATCGCCCTGGGCGGAAGGGTTCAATCCCAGATCGGACTCGCGAATGGCCTTCTCGATCTTGGGGCCCATGCCCTTTTCCCACGGTTGCACGCTGATGGTGCGTGCATCGAGCAGCGATACATTGGCCACTTGGCTGATGGGCACGGGAGAGCCGTAGTAGTCCACATGCACTTGATCCAGGATGCCTGGATGGGCCCGACCGGTGCGGATCTTCTGCAACTCGTTCTTCAAGGCCTCGAGGGACTTGCCCATCTTGGTCTCGGCATTCTTCTTGATGTCGGCAATCGTCATCTGCAACTCACCTGTCACACGTGTACGAGTGTTCCCTCATCCTCGCCCTGGACCACGCGCTTGAGCGCCCCTGGCTTGAAGATCGAGAAGACCTTGATGGGCAGTTTCTGATCTCGGCACAGGGCAAAGGCTGTGGCGTCCATCACCTGCAGATTGCGCGAGATCGCCTCGTCGAAGGTGATGGTGCTGTAACGGGTGGCCAGAGGGTCTTTGTTCGGGTCAGCGGAGTACACCCCGTCCACCTTGGTGGCCTTGAGCACGACTTCAGCGCCGATCTCCGCGCCGCGAAGCGCTGCTGCCGTATCGGTGGTGAAGAAAGGGTTCCCGGTACCGGCCGCAAAGACGACCACCTTGCCCTCCTCCAGATACTGCAGCGCCTTCGGACGCACGTAAGGCTCGACCACCTGCTCGATGGCGATGGCCGACATCACGCGGGCTGTCATGCCCTCCTGGCGCATGGTATCTGCCAGTGCGAGCGAATTCATCACCGTGGCCAGCATGCCCATGTAATCGGCGGTCGCGCGGTCCATGCCC
>CAYSOD010000471.1:1552-3332 GCA_964432385.1 uncultured Rubrivivax sp. | reverse complement strand
GCGCTGGCCATCGGCATCACGCAGCACTGCTCGGGCTGCATCGGCTTTCATGTCAAGGCGCTGCGCCGCCTGGGCTGCACCCGCGCCGAGCTGGAGGAGATGCTGGCGGTGTGCGTCTACATGGGCGGCGGCCCGGCGCTGATGTATGCAAGCGAGACGCTGGCAGCCTGGGATGCGTTTGAGCCGGTGACGGCCTGAGCGGCCATTGGTTGACCGGCTGTTAACGCGGTGAGGAATCAGCTCCACAGCCTGAAGCTGCCGGTGCCCCGGTTCCGTCTGCGTGCCACGCCTGCCCGGGTGCGGGCCGATACTGTTACCTCATGACGGCCGTGTTGTGCCTACTCAACCCCCACGCCCAGGGTGGGCGCCTGCGCCGCCGGGCCCCGGCCTTGGCGCAGGCCGTGGCGCAGCGCGCGCCTGCCGCCCGCTGGGCTGCGCCCGAGACGCTGGACGAAGCCCTGAGTCTTCTACGAAGCCTGCCCACTGGCAGCCGCGTGGTGGCCCTGGGTGGCGACGGCACGGTCAACCGCTGGCTGCCGGCCCTGCTGGAGCGTGGCCACACACTGGGCCTGGTGCCCATGGGCAGCGGCAACGATCTGGCTCGGGCGCTGGGGTTGTTCGGTCTACCCTGGACCGAAGCCTTGGAGTGCGCACTGACTTCTGCGGCGGTACCCATGGACGTGGGTTTGATGGAGGTTCCAGCCGGTCAGGGCTCAGCCGGGGTTGAAGATCCCGGTACGGTTCATCACCCCCGCGCCGAGCCCTTGAGCGAGCCCTTTAGCGAGCCCTTCCTGTCCAGCCTGGCCGTGGGTTTTGACGCCTCGGTAGGCCTGCGGGCCCTGCACGGCCCGCGCTGGCTGCGGGGTCAGCCCCGCTACCTCTGGGCCACGCTGCAGGAGCTGGTGCACCTGCGCAGTTGGGGCCTGCGCATCGCGTGTGACGGTGGCGCCTCTGGCGGTGAAGGCGAACGTCTCGGCAGCAGCAGCTCTGGCCAAGGCGGCGCTCCAGGCACCTGGCAAGGTCGCGTGCTGCTGGCTTCCAGCCTCAATACCCGCAGCTACGGCAGCGGCATGCCCGCCGCCCCTGACGCGCGCATTGACGATGGCAAGCTGGAGCTGCTGCGCGCCCAGGCCATGGGCCGCGCGGGCGTGCTCACCTTGTTGCCGCGCCTGCTGCGCGGCACCCATCTGGCCGACCCTCGCATCAGCTTGCAGCCGTTCCAGAGCCTGCTGGTGCAGGCCGAGGATCCCGTGCCCCTGGCCGTGGACGGCGAATTCCTGGGCGAGTTCAGCCGCTTTGCGGTGCGGGTGCTGCCTGGCGGTTTGTCGGCGGTGACATCGACCAAATCGCCAGACTTTGGAAAATAGTCGCGACTTTTTTCCAAATATCTGTAATATGGTCGCGTGCAAAGATATCTCCAGCCCCTTGTCCAAGCCGACCTGCCGCGCAAGCTGGTACTGCTGACGGGCCCTCGCCAGGTGGGCAAGACCACCTTGGCGCGGCAACTGGGCGAGGCGGCGGGCCCGGCCACCTACCTCAACTGGGATATCCCGGCCGACCGCGCCGTGCTGCAGCGTCAGAGTTGGCTCTCTTCCAGCCGGCTGCTGGTCTTCGACGAAATCCACAAGATGGCGGGTTGGAAGGCATGGCTCAAGGGCGTGGTGGATGGCCGGCCGGCCGGGCAGCAGTTGCTGGTGACTGGCGGCGCTCGCATGGACACCTTTCGCCAGGGAGGAGAGTCGCTGGCGGGGCGCTACTTTGCGTACAGGCTGCACCCGGT
>CAYSOD010000471.1:0-1452 GCA_964432385.1 uncultured Rubrivivax sp. | reverse complement strand
CGGGTGGGCTCGCCGCTCTCCTTGGCCTCCATCGCACGCGATCTGGCCGTCTCGCCCTCGACCCTGCAGCGCTATCTCGACATCCTGCAGGCCCTGTTCATCGTGTTCACGGTGCAACCCTGGCACCGCAACATCGGCCGCGCCCTGCTGCAGTCACCCAAGGTGTACTTCTATGACACTGGCCTGGTGCGGGGCGGAGACGGTCCGCGCCTGGAAAACGCTGTGGCCGCGATGCTGCTCAAGCACGTGCACTGGCTGTGCGACGCCCGTGGCAGCGACGCCAAGCTGCACTATGTGCGCACCAAAGATGGCGCCGAGGTGGACTTTGCTACGTCCGAACAGGGCGAACTGACCCGGCTGGTGGAGTGCAAGTGGGCCGATGACCGCCCCCACCGGGCCTTGACGCGGTTTGCTCAGACCTTCCCTGAGGCGGAGGCGGTACAGATCGTGCACGACCTGCGTCAGGAACAAGACTTCGAGCGGGTGAGCGTGCGCCGGGCGGGCCTCTGGTTGGCAGGCCTGTCGGCCTGAGCGCCCACCCCCATCACCCCGCCATCACAAAACGCGCCAGCAGGGCGGCGTGGCGTTGCGGCCAGGCGCGCAGGGCTTGCTCGTCGCCATGCAGCACCTGGCGCAGGAAGGCGGTGGCGAGTTCCTTGGTGGCGGTCTTGACCTGACCGTTGAGCAGCAGGCCGCCCGTGCCGGCGCGGTCGGTGAAGATGGCGTGCGAGCCGCCATTGAACAGGGCCAGCGCCTTGCGCGGGCTGCCGATGGCGTCGAACACGGCCACACGGTCTTCCGGGCCGCTGTAGTAGCCAGGGATGCGGATCACGTCCTCGGTGGCCGACACGTGCAGGCTGGGCACGCGCACCGGGCCGAGGATGGGCGCCAGCGCGGGCTCGCCGTAAAACGGCGGGGCGGAGATGACGATGGCAGCCCGCAGGCGCGGCTCGCGCAGGTCAAGGGCCCGGCCCTCCCGAATCACGCGCGCCCCGCTGGCCAGCAGCGTGGTGTTGGCACCGTAAGAGTGACCTGCAGCGACCACACGCTGCCCATCCAGCAGCGCGCCGAACTCACCGCCCAGGACCTGGTTCAGCGCAAAGCGAAGGTCGTGCACGCGGGCGATGGCCTCGGCCTCCTGCGCAGCGTCCTGCAACCGGCCCACGAGCGCCAGCGGGCTGCCCGCGGTCCACAGGCTGCGGTCGCTGCCCACGTGTTGAAGGTGCAGGCTGGCAAACCCTTCGGCCGCGAAGTGGCTGCCCAGGTAGCTGTAGCTGCGGCGCGAGCCGCCAATGCCGTGCGAGAACACCACCAGCGGCACCGGCCGTGACGCCGACGCCGTGGCCGGCAGGTACAGGCGCACCGGCACCGGGCGCTGGCGTGCGGTATCCGCCCAGTCCAGGTCCAGCGTGCGCACCGGCCCGTCCTCGTCCGCCAGAGCCCCCTGGTTGG
>CAYSOD010000470.1:0-3332 GCA_964432385.1 uncultured Rubrivivax sp. | reverse complement strand
TGGGCAAACCAGGCCTCCAGAGACTGCGAGTGCTGCGCTGCCGAGGCCGACCAGATGCCGATGGGCATGCGCGCCACGAGCGGCACGCGCCCTTGGCCGCCGAACATGTAGCGGTTCTTCGCCGCCTGGTTGACGATCTCGTCCATGGCGCACAGCGCGAAGTCGATGACGCGCATCTCCACCACCGGTCGCAGGCCGGCCAGGGCCATGCCCACGGCCGCGCCCATGATGTTGGCCTCGGAGATGGGGGTGTCGATGATCCGCTCGGGCCCGAATTGCTGCGGCAGCCCGCGGTACTGGCCGAAGACGCCGCCGCGCCCCAGGTCCTCGCCCAGCGCCACGATGGCCGGGTCGGCCTCCATGGCCTGCTGCAGCGCGAGCGCGGCGGCCTGGGCGTAGGTCAGCTCCTGCACCGTACTCATTTCCACACCCCCGCGCCGCTGTTCATGATCTCCTCAAAGGCGTCGGCTGGCTCGGGCCAGGGGGCGGCCTCGGCCACCTTCAGTGCATGATCGATCTCGGCCTGTGCTTCGGCGTCGATGGCGTCAATGTCGGCCTGCGTGGCACCCAACGCCCGCAACTGGGCTTGAGTGACCAGCAGCGGGTCGTTGCGCTTGGCAGCCTCCACTTCGGCGGGGTCGCGGTAGGTGCCGGGGTCCACCGACACATGGCCTTTGAAGCGGTAGGTCACGGCGTGCAGCAGCCGAGGACCACCGCCGGCGCGGATCTCCGCCACCAGCCGCGCGGCGGCAGCGTCCACTGCGGCCACGTCGTTGCCGTCCACCTTCAGCCCGGGCATGCCCAGGGCCTCGGCCCGCGCCGACACGCCCGCGCCGGCCGTCATCGGCGCGGTGGGCGTGGTGGCCGAGATGCGGTTGTCCTCGCACACGAAGAGCACCGGCAGCCGGTAGACCTGCGCCCAGTTCAGCCCCTCCAGGAAGGGCCCGCGGTTGGCGGCGCCGTCTCCAAAGAAGCAGGCCACCAGGTGGGGCAGGCCGCGGATCTTCAGCGCGTGCGCCGCGCCCGTGGCAATCGGGATGCCCGCAGCCACCACGCCGTTGGCACCCAGCATGCCCACCGAGAAGTCGGCAATGTGCATGGAGCCGCCCTTGCCTTGGTTGTAGCCCGTGGCGCGGCCGAACAGTTCGCACATCATGCGGGTGGCGTCTGCCCCTTTGGCCAGCGTGTGGCCGTGCCCGCGGTGGGTGGAGGTCAGCAGGTCTTCACGTTGCAGGTTGAAGCACACGCCCGCGGCCACGGCCTCCTGTCCGGTGGACAGGTGCAGCGGTCCGCGCACCAGCGCGGGCTTGGAGGAGGCCGCCAGGCCCCAGGCCGCCACGCCGCCCTGGCTGGCGACTTCGGCCGCGTCCTCGAAGGCGCGGATGCGGCGCATCGACCGGTACAGGTCGAGCAATCGGTTCAATGACAAAGCGGGCTCCTGCAGGGCGGGGGCGGGGTGATGGGCTGGTGGGCCGCAGTGCGCGGCCCCATGAACCCACCTCAGTACTTGCCGCCCCGAAACTGCTGATGAATCAACTGACCCTGATTCTTGCACCTGACAGCCCCGTTCGGTCTACGGGCAAGCCCGGTGGTGGAGCGCCCTTCCATGACTCGCCCATCGGTGACCTTTGGCCCCGTTACAGCTCTCGGCAAGTTCAGTCTCCAAGACTGCGTGCTACCATTGTGCTTACATTTTTGAAGGGCGTTTCCCTATCTGAACCGTTCGCCCTGAGCCTGCCCAAGGGCACCGGCAAGCTCAGCCTGCACGGGAGCTCAAGCTTTCGGAATCCAAACCAACGAATTGCAGCCGAATCAAGGTCAAGAACATGGAAGTCGCCATCCGAAAAATGGGCAACTCGCAGGGCGTGTTGATTCCCAAGCCCATACTTGCTCAATTGGGGTTGGAGGGCATCGCAGACCTGCAGGTGCGCGACGGGGTGATCGAGATTCGCCCCGTACGCCGTAACCCGCGCGAGGGATGGGCTGAAGACGCGCGCCGTCTGGCCGAGCGAGGCGACGATGCGCTGGTCTGGCCTGAGTTTGCCAACGAGGCTGACAACCAGTTGGTTTGGTGACGATGAAGACGGGCGACATCTGGCTCGCGCAGCTGGACCCCACGGTGGGCAGCGAGATCCAGAAGACCCGGCCCTGCGTGGTGATTTCTCCGCAAGAGATGAACGATCACCTGCGCACGGTGATCGTGGCGCCGATGACCACAGGTTCGCGGCCAGCGCACTTCCGTATCCCGCTGACCTTTCAGGGCCAGCAGGGCTTGATCGTCCTCGATCAGGTCCGCACGCTGGACAAGACTCGACTGGTCAAGCGGCTGGGTGCGTTGCGGCCATCCACGCTGACGTTGACGCTCAATACGCTTCAGGCGATGTTTGCGCCTTGAGCCGTCACGGATCTTGCCGGTGTGGTGGTGCAGGTCTGGGCCTGCGAGGTAGCTCAGCGGTTGAATGTTCTTGCACTTGCGGTTGGGCCGTGGCTCCAGGGCAAGCCCAGCATTGCTCAGACCCCGCAATCCACCACGCGCAGCCCGAGATGCTCCTCAAAGCCGTCAAAGTCGCGATCACTGTGGAGCAACTGCAGGTCGTCCTCCAGGCACCGGGTGGCGATGATCACGTCCACTGTTCCGCGCACGGTCACGCCCTGGGCGCGCAGCTTGCGGAAGTTGCGTGCCGCCTGCACCGCAAGGTCTTCTCCGCACAGCGAGATCTGACGCAACCGTCCGAGCATGCGCCGTGTTTCGTTGAATCCGCGGTCGTCCTTGAAGCCGCGCAGAACCTCCGCGAGGATCAGGTCTCCCACCACCAGCTCTTCAACGCCCAAGCGATGGTCCAGCCACTGGGCCTGCGGAGTGGGCTGATTGCGAAAGAAATCGATCCAGACGCTGGAATCGACCAGGATCATCGGTCGCGCCTCATGGCGTCCAGGTCGCCTTCCCATTGATACTTGCCACGCAGCCTGCGCAATTCAGTCTGCTGCTTGAGCCGCAACAGCGTTTTCAATCCGAGTTCAACGGCTTCGCGCTTGGTCTTCAAGCCAGTGGCCCGCAGCGTGTCGGCCATGAGTTTGTCGTCGATCACGATATTGGTTCGCATGGGCCAAGCCTTGTTTCCGAGATACACATTTTAGGGAGATCCCTACACACCGCAGGCGCCCACTGCCGCGATACGATTCTCCGTTCATGACCGCATCCACAACCCCCCACACGCTCCCCACCATCGCCTTCATCGGCGGCGGCAACATGGCCCTGGCCATCCTCGGCGGACTGCGCCGGGGCGGCGCGCCGGCTTCTGGCTTCAGCGCGGTGGAGCCACATGCGCCGC
>CAYSOD010000469.1:0-3334 GCA_964432385.1 uncultured Rubrivivax sp. | reverse complement strand
CTTCGATCCGGCGCGCGACATCGGCATGGTGTTCCAGGCGCCACTGCTGCTGAAGTGGCGGCGCATCCTCGACAACGTGCTGCTGCCCGCCGAGCTGCTGGGCCTGCCCATGGGGCCGGCCCGGGCTCGTGCGCGCGAGCTCATGGCCATGGTGGGCCTGGCCGGCCAGGAAGACAAGTTCCCCTACGAGCTTTCGGGCGGCATGCAGCAGCGAGCGGCCATCGCCCGCGCCCTGGTGCACGACCCCAAGCTCGTGCTGATGGATGAGCCCTTTGGTGCACTGGACGCGCTCACCCGCGAGAAGATGAACCTCGAGCTGCTGCGCATCTGGAAGGAATCCGGCAAGACCATCGTCTTCGTCACCCACGGCATCAGCGAAGCGGTGTTCCTGGGAACGCGGGTGGTGGTGTTCACGGCCGGGCCGGCGCGCATGGCCGACAACTTCCAGATCGAGTTCGACCGGCCGCGCACCCTGGACATCAAGACCCACGAGGCCTTCGGGGCCTACACACGCCGCATCTACAAGCTGCTGGGCATGGAGTGAGGCGGCTGCAGCGCCTGCGGGCGGTTCAATCCCGGACGAGATAGCCCAGCACCAGGTCGGTCATGTGCGACAACCGCTCCACCTTGGCCTTGGTGGCCAGCAGGTCGCGCTCGAAGATGGTGGACAGCGTGTGGCAATTCCCGAGGTAGAAGTAACCCAGGCCGGCAATCGAGATGTAGAGCTGCACCGGGTCCACCCCGGCGCGGAAGAGGCCCGCCTTGTGTCCGCGCTCCAGCACGTCAGCCAGGGTGGCCACGAGCGGGGAATGCATGGAACGCATCTTGGTGGACTGCTTGAGATAGCGCGCCCGGTGCAGGTTCTCGCTGTTGAGCAGGTGCAGGAACTCCGGGTGGGCGATGTAGTAGTTCCATGTGAAGGCGATCAGTCGCCGGATCGCCTCAATGGGCTCCACCTGGGACAGGTTCAGTTCACGCTCCTCGGCACGGATGCTGGCGTAGGCCCGCTCCAGCACCGCCAGGAACAGGCTTTCCTTGCTGTCAAAGTAGTAGTAGATGAGGCGCTTGTTGACGCCAGCCCGCTCGGCAATGCGGTCCATGCGGGCGCCGCCCAGGCCCTGCTCGGTGAATTCCACCAGGGCGGCGTCCAGGATGTCCTTCTGGGAACGATCGGCGTCGCGCGTGCGCGGCTCAGCCGCGGCGGCCTGCACCTCGACAGCGGCAGCAGCGGACTTTCGACCCGAACGCAGGGCTTCAACCATGGCAGAAGTATCGTCCGAGCCGCCACCCGCAGCAAGGCAACGCCGGGGCCTTGCGAAGGGCGCGCCGCCCGAGCGCGCACGTGGGGCCCGCAAGCCCTTACCCAAACCGGTTGCGCAGCACCCCGATCCCGTCGATCTCCACCTCCACCTCGGAGCCGGGCTTCATGGGCAGCACGCCCAGCGAGGTGCCGCACAAGATGACATCACCCGGCTCCAGGATCAGGTCCTGCGACAGGCGCGACACCAGCTCGGCGGGCTTGAAGATCATGTCGGCCAGCGGGTAGTTCTGGCGCTCGCGGCCGCACACGCGGGTGCGCAGTACCGCGGCGTCCAGGTTGAATTCGGTCTCGATCACGGGACCGAAGGCCCCGAAACCCTCGAAGCCCTTGGCGCGGGTCCATTGGGCAAAGCTGGGGTCACGGTGCAGCAACTCCATGGCTGTCACGTCATTGGCGCAGGTGTAGCCAAAGATGTGGGTGGGCGCTTCCTCCGCTGTCACACGTTGGGCACGGCGGCCGATGACCACCGCGAGTTCGCCCTCGTAGGCAATGCGCCCCACCTCGGGTGGCGGCGCCGGGATGGCGGTGTCTGTTCCTGTCCAGCTGCACGGTGCCTTGAGGAAGTACAACGGCTCGGCCGGCCGAGTCCAGCCGTTCTTGTCGGCCAAGGCCTGAAAGTTGTTCCACAGGCCCAGCATGGTGCGGGGCTGACACGGCATGAGCATCTGCACGCGGGCCAAGGGCCAGCGCTCACCCGTGGGGCTGGGGCCATCGAACAGGTTGCCCTCGTGCACCAGCAGTTCGTCACCCTCCACACTCCCCCAGGCCTCCCGCCCGTCCAGGCGGCATCGCATCCATTTCATCGGTCATCCTTCCCGGATCGTCGTCGGTTCTTCGAAGCCTACACCTCGCGCGCCAGCGGCAGGTTCAGCAGCAGGTTCTGGGGTTTGAGGCGCAGCACCTGCTCCTCGTTCATGGCCAGGCCCAGGTAGACCGGCTTGCCGGCCACGTCGGCGCGCATCTCTTGGGGGTGGGCAAACTGCAGGCGAAACAGGCTGATCAGACGCTGCATGCGTGCGGGTTCGACCTCCTCGCCGCGGTACAGGTCGTTGAGCAAGGCGGTGGACTGCACGTCCAGACCCACGTGCCAGCGCCACTGCGCGTCGTCCACGCGCGCCAGGGGCTCGATGCGCACCTCCACACCCAGCAGGTGGGCCACCCAGCGCTGCAGCACCAGGGCCAGCGCCTGCAGGCCGGAGCGGGCATTCTTGAGCTTGAAGTGGATGCCGTGGCCCAGGTCCTGGTGGAGTTCGTGCCGCAGGTCCAGCAGGTGACGGTGCCGATCGTCGGCCGCCCAGTAGTCGGCCTCGTTATCGGCACCCAGCACTTCCAGCTTCAGGCTGCGCAGGGGGGCCTGGGCCTGCGCGAGCAGCCGGCCCAGATCGCCGAAGCCGCCCGTCTCGTTGAGCATGTCCAGCACCTCGCGGTCGCCAGCCAGCACCTGGCCGCCCTCGGTGCTGATGCGTTGAGGGCGGAACAGCAGTTCGCCCGCACGGGCCACCAGGGCCTCGCGGCAGCCGTCCAGCACGTTGCGCACGATGGCCTGCGCCAGGATGTCGATGAACAGGGGCGGCGTGTCGGTCACCCCTTGACGTAACAGCTGCAGGTAGCAGGCCTCCAGCGTGCCCGCTTGCAGCAGGCGGTCGCGAAAGCCCAGAAACAGCCGGTAGTTGGCACGCGCGTCCTCGTCGGCCAGGGCCTTGAGCCGCGCCTCCTCCACCCTGGCGCGAGGCGCTTGTTGCAAAGCCTGGTGAAGCGCCGTCTCGGCGGCGCAAGACTCGGGCACCAGGGCCAGTTCGGGCCGCGCCAGGAAGCGCGCGAGCCAGGCATCGGTGGGCACCAGCCAGCCGCGCTCATCGCGCTGCAGCAGGGTGAAGCCGCTGGAGGGCCAGAAGTCCGAAGGGTGAGCCCCGATGAAGGGGGAGGGAGCTTGGGTCATGGCCGTTGAGGTGATGAGGGGCGCATGAGCGCTCAGGTAGAGGGGCCCGGCGCCGCCTGCAGCCGCTGGGTCCA
>CAYSOD010000468.1:0-3346 GCA_964432385.1 uncultured Rubrivivax sp. | reverse complement strand
GCATGCCCTACGCGCTGCAGATCCGCCAGCTGACGGGTCCGCTGGACATCCTGATCGCCACCCCCGGCCGCCTGCTGGACCACCTGGCTTCGGGCAAGTGCGTGCTGGAAAACGTCGAGATGCTGGTGCTGGACGAGGCCGACCGCATGCTGGACATGGGCTTCATCGACGACATCCAGTTCATCGCCCAGGCCACACCGGCCCAGCGCCAGACGGTGATGTACAGCGCCACCTTCGCCGGCCATGTGGGCGGCCTGGCGCGCAGCCTGCTGCGCGACCCGTTGCGCGTGGAGGTTTCCTCGCACACCGACGCCCATTCCGACATCGAGCAGCGCCTGCACTGGGCTGACGATCTGCAGCACAAGAACGCGCTGCTGGACCACATCCTGACCGAGCGTTCGGTGGACCAGGCCGTTGTCTTCACCAGCACCCAGCGTGACGCTGACTGGCTGGCCGACCGCCTGGCCGACATGGGCCATGCGGTGGCCTCGCTGCACGGCGGCATGCCGCAGGGGCGCCGCAACCGGGTGCTGCAGGGCCTGCGCATGCGCCAGCTGCGCGTGCTGGTGGCCACCGACGTGGCCGCCCGCGGCATCGACGTGCCCACCATCAGCCACGTCATCAACTACGGGCTGCCGATGAAGGCCGAGGACTACGTGCACCGCATTGGCCGCACGGGCCGTGCTGGTCGCTCAGGATTGGCCATCACGCTGGCCGAGCGCCGTGACGCACAGATGGTGCAGCGTATCCAGCGTTTCACCACGCAGCGCATTCCGCCGGCGGTGATCGAAGGACTGGAGCCCAAGCGGCCTGAGCCGGCGGCCGCGCCGCGTCCGTCAGGCCCCAAGCCCTTCGGCCGCAGGCCGGACGCGGGTCGTCCTTTCCGCCCGGGTGGCGGGTCGCCGTTTGGCGCCGACCGCAAGCCGGGTGGCCGCCCTGCGGGTGGGCCGGGCCGGCCTGGTTTTGGCAACCGTGATCATGACCGCGATCGCGCGGCCGGCCCCAAGGCCTTCGGTTCACGCCCGCCGCGAGGCTGAAGCGTTCAGCTCGCATGCCCTCGGCCGCAGCGTCATGCTGCGGCGGGCGGGGCGGTGCGGGTGAACGAGGCGCTCAGAAACGGGGCGCTCAGACGCCCAGCAGTTCCACCTCGAACTTGAGCGTGGCGTTGGGCGGAATCACGCCGCCGGCGCCGTAGGCGCCGTAGCCGAGGGCCGGCGGGATGATCAGCACGCGCGTGCCGCCCACCTGCATGCCTTGCACACCTTCGTCCCAACCGCCGATGACCTCGCCGCCACCCAGGCGGAACGAGAAGGGCTGTCCGCGGTCCTTGCTGGAGTCGAACTTCTTGCCCTGCTGCCCGTCTTGCCACAGCCAACCGGTGTAGTGCACCTTGACGCGCTGGCCCGCGCTGGCGGTGGCGCCGGTGCCGGCCACGGTGTCGTCGTACTGCAGGCCGGAGGGAGTGGTGATCATCGTCGGGTTCCTTGTGAGAGGTCTGGAAATAGGAGTGACGGAGAGGACTGAGAGGTCCTTACCGCAGCCCTGCATCATGCCAGCGCGGCGCGCGCGTCCCGGCACCAACGGTCGCCCCAGGCGGCCGTCCACCAGGTGAGCGCATCGCTGATCAAGATCTCTGACGCTGCAGCCCGAGCTCCAGAACCCGCACTTTCGCTGGCTGGTACCACTTCGCCCGCTGGGCTCAGTAGCGGACCCAACGTCGGCTCCAGCCCGGGTGGGTCAGGCAGGCCCAGGTGGCGAGCGGCTTGGGTCAAGGCGGCCAGGGCTGCTCGGGGCTGGGTGGTGTCTACCGCGGCCGCGCCGTTTTGCTTGGAGAGTTTCTGGCCGTTTGCGGCCAGCACCAGCGGCGTGTGGAAGTAGCGGGGCGTGGGCAGGTCCAGGGCTCGCTGCAGCAGCATTTGCCGTGCGGTGTTATCGGCCAGGTCTTCCCCCCGCACCACGTCGGTCACGCCCTGGCTGGCGTCATCTACCACCACGGCCAGCTGGTAAGCCCACAGGCCGTCGGCACGTTGGAGCACGAAGTCGCCCACCTCTTGGGCCACGTTCTGCTGCTGGGGGCCGAGCCGTCGGTCGGTCCAGTCCACCACAGGCGATCCGCAGGCCCCGGTGTGCAGGCGCCTGGCTCGCGCTGGCCGGCCTTGCAACCCAGCGCGGCAGGTGCCAGGGTAGACGAGCTCGGCATGCCTTTCATGCAGCACGCCGGCGGCCTGCAGGGCACCCTCGATCTCTTTGCGCGTGCACGCGCAGGCGTAGGCCCGGCCTGAAGTGACGAGACGCTGCAGCGCAGCCTCGTACTGGGCGCTGCGGTCCGATTGGCGCAATGGCGGCTCGTCCGGGTGGAGGCCCAGGTCCACGAGTTGCCGAAGGATCTGCGCTGCGGCTTGTGCCGAGCAGCGCGGCGTGTCCACGTCCTCGATGCGGACCAGCCAGCGCCCCCGGCGCGCCCTCACGTCGAGCCAGCTCGCCAGCGCGGTCACCACGGAGCCGGCATGCAGCGGACCGGTGGGGGAGGGGGCGAAGCGGCCGATGACTGTCATGCGAGGTTCGACATCCTCAAGACCGCGCCCTGGTGGCCTTGGGTCGTGCTGGTTTCGGGGCCAGGCTCTGAGCTTGAACCCGAGTCTGGGCCAGCGTCCGAGCCGAAGTCTGGTCTCGAGCGGGTTGCATGGGGTTTCCGGGAGGCAGCCCCTCCGCCAGGTGCCGCTCGACCAGAGCCCGCCGGGTGGTGGGGCTCTCCAACTGCGCGAGCCACCACTGCAGGGCGCGGCCCAGGGATGCGGGGCCACGCTCGGCCCGCCAGGCGTAGTGCAGCTGGGCCACGGGCTCGCCCGACACGGTTTGCAGCCGCACCAGCTTGCCGGCAGCCAGCCAGGGGCGGGCCAGCGGTTCGGGCAGGTAGCCGCAGCCCAGGCCGCGCAGCAGCGCCTCCAGCTTGGCGCGCATGGTTGGGACGGTCAGCACGTCCTGCCCCGGCAGCAGATTGCGCGTGAGGGGTTGCAGGCGCTGGGCCGTGTCGGCCACGGCCACGGCGCGGTGCGCGATCAGCTGGTCGTGTTCCAGGGGGGCTGGCTGCGGGGATGGGTCAGTGCAGGCGCCTTCGGCCAGTGGGTGGTGAGGCGCCACGCAGAAGACAAAGGGCACCTCCCCCAGCGGACGCAGTTCCACGCCGCCGGGGTTGGGGTGCTCGCCAGCCACGCCAACAGCCAGGTCCACCTGACCCGATATGAGCGCTTCCCAGGTGCCCGCCAGCACGTCGCTGCGCAGGCGTAGTCGGGTGGCCGATGCCCTCGGTGATGTGCGCGTGAGGGATGGGGACACCATCCGCATC
>CAYSOD010000467.1:0-3368 GCA_964432385.1 uncultured Rubrivivax sp. | reverse complement strand
GCACCAACCTCCCCTGAGCATGACCGAGGCCATGCGCCGCGTGGCCGAGCTACCGCCCTTGGCCGGAACAGGGCCGATCGTCGTCGCCGACATGGCAGACAACCCAGGGGGCGGTGCGCGCGGGGACAGCAGCTTCGCGCTGCAGGCCTTGCTGGATCTGCGCATGGCCAACGTGGCGCTGGGCGGCCTGTGGGACCCGGGTGCCGTACAACTGTGTTTTGAAGCGGGCCTGGGCTCGACTTTGGGCTTGCGCGTAGCAGGCAAATCTGGCCCGACCTCGGGCAACCCGGTGGATCTGCGCGCCACCGTGCGGGCACTGGCCGTGGAGCATGCTCAGACGGCCTTCGGCAGCCGCAGTCCGCTGGGCGCCTCGGCCTGGATCAGCACCCCCGAAGACATCGACATCGTCTTGATCTCACGTTGTCAGCAGGTCATCGGCACCGATCTGTTCACCGGTTTGGGCATCGACCTGACGCGCAAGCATGCGGTGGTGGTCAAGTCCATGCAGCACTTCCACGCGGCTTTCGCACCGCTGGCGCGTGAGGTGCTGTACGCGGACTCTCCCGGTCTGCTGACCGCCGACATCGCCGCGCTGCCCATCCGGCACCGAGACCCCAACTTCTGGCCCCGCGTGGCGGACCCATGGTCGAGCACCGGGGCCTGAGGCGCAGCTACAACCCACACACCAACCCGAGCGCACAGACCGAACCCCGTGCGCCTGAACTCAAGGAAGGAACTCCATGTCAGCCATCGATGACCGCCTCGCCAAGTTGGGGCTCGTGCTTCCGCAGCCGCTGAAGATGCCCCCAGGCACCACGCTGCCCTTTCCCTGGGTCCGCGTGATCGGCCAACGAGCCCGGTTTTCAGGTCACGGCCCGACGCTGGCCGACGGCAGCGTGGCCCAGCCACTGGGCAAGGTGGGAGGGGACGTCACGGTGGAGCAAGGCTATGCCGCAGCCAGGCTGACAGCCCTGGCGATCTTGGGCAGTTTGCAGCGCGAATTGGGCAGTCTGGACCGCATCGAGGCCTGGGTTCACATCTTGGGAATGGTCAACTCCGCACCGGGATTCGACCGCCAGCCCTCGGTCATCAACGGCTTCACGGACCTGATCCTCGAAGTGTTCGGGCCACAGGTAGGGGCCCATGCCCGCAGTGCAGTGGGCATGGCGGAGCTGCCCTTCGGCATCCCGGTGGAGATCGAGGGTGAGGTGATGCTGCGCGCGGATTGAGGCTGCACGGGGACCCAGCCAGCATCACTCAGGCCTGTGGCCCCTGGGCGACGACACGGGTTTCTCCCGGCCAAGGGCCGGAGAGCACCTTCGGGCGGGAGCGCCGCACCAAGCTCTAAGTGTGCGGGACCTGATCGGCCCCCTCAGTCCTTGGGCAGCGGCGGCGGACTAAAGCGCTCGCGCGGCTTGGCTGCCGCTTCGAACAGCGGCAGCACGCGGGGCAGCCGGCCTTCGATGTCCCGCACGCGGTCGGCGCTCGCCGGATGCGTGGACAGGATTTTGGGCGGGCTGCTGCCACCGCTGGCCTTCGTCATCTTCTCCCACAGGGTGATGCCGGCCCGCGGGTCGTAGCCCGCCTGCGCCGACATGACGAGGCCGAGGCCGTCAGCCTGCGTCTCGTCGCTGCGGCTGTAGGTCAAGCTCAACAGTTGTGAGCCCATGCGCGCAGCCATGTCGCCCACATCGCCCAGGCCCAGCAGCGCCGCGCCCAGGCGCAAGCCGGTCTGGGTGGCGAAGTTCTTGCCCATCTGCTCGCGCGCATGCTCCAGCAGCGCATGCGCCATCTCGTGGCCCATGATGGCAGCTGCCTCGTCGTCGCTCAGCTGCAGTTTGGCCAGGATGCCCCAGTAGAAGGCGATCTTGCCGCCCGGCATGCAGAAGGCGTTGACCTCCGGGCTGCCGATCAGATTGACCTCCCACTTCCAGTCGCGCGCACGCTCGTTGCACTGCGGGGCGAAGGGGATCATCCGCTCGGCCATGTAGCGCAGGCGCTTGAGCTGCGGGTGGTCCATGGGCGCCAACGCGCGCTTGCCGCTGTACTGCTGCAGCATCTGGCGGTATTGCTGCGTGGCCGAGTCTTCCACCTGGCCGGCAGGCACCGCCTTGGTGAAGCCCGAACGCTTGCACTCCGGCATGCTGGCCCACGCCGGCGCAACCGCGGCGCCAGCCCCTGCAGCCAGCAGGCCGGTGAACAGGCGGCGTGTGGGGCGCCATGCGCTGCAGGAGCAGGGGTTATGGGTCGTTGCTTCCCCTGCGGTCTGGGTCACGAGCGTGTCAGAGGTGGTCATTCCAATACCCCATGAGACAGAAGCCGAGTCATGTTCAGGCATCACTTCATGCCCCCCACTCACTTCAGCCGGGTTCAAGCCCGGGCTGCAGTGGGCGGATGCGCTGCGCCCCGCCTTGCTGCAGCGCCCGGCTGGCCAAGCGCATGTCGTACTCAGCCTGCAGATTGACCCAGAACCGGGCGTCCATGCCGAAGAACAGGCCCAGGCGAACCGCCGTGTCCGCCGTGATGGGACGACGGGCATTCACGATGTCGCTGATGCGGCTGGGCGGCACATCGATGTCGGACGCCAACTGGCGCGCCGTGATGCCCATGGCCTTCATGAAGTCCTCCAGAAGGACCTCGCCGGGGTGGATCTCATCGAGCAACTTGGTGGTCGTCATGTTCGGCTCTTCGTTCAGTGATAGTCCACGATCTGGACGTCATGTGCACCGCCGTCCCGCCACACGAAGCACACGCGCCACTGGTCATTCACGCGGATGCTGTGCTGCCCGCTGCGGTCAGCCCGTAAAGGCTCCAGGCGGTTACCGGGAGGCACCTTCAAGCTCTCCAAGGAAGGGGCAGCATGCAGTTGCAGCAGTTTTCGGCGGGCCATACGCTCGATCGCCCTGAACCGTCGGACCTCACGGCTCTCGAAGAGCACCTGGGTGTCGTGGCACGCAAACGAACGGATCATGCCGCATTCTATTCCGCGAGACAGAATCTGTGCGGAAGGCAGCTCTGTTCGGCCCTCGACGGGATCAGACCACCCTTCTTCTGGCTCTCGCTCACACCCGCTTGAGCAACTCCCGCACCGCCCCCCGGGCCTGATGGCCGAGCTCGGCCACGTCCAGGCCCGGCAGGGCGCCGTCGCGCACCACGTCCTGGCCGGCGACGAAGAGCCAGCGCAGGTCGGCATCACCGCCGCTGGCCACGGGGCCGATGGCGGGGTCGTGCAGGCCGAAGTAGCGCGGGTGGCGGTCCAGGCCGTAGATGGCGATGTCGGCGGCCTGGCCGGGGGCCAAGGTGCCCACGGCGTCCAGGCCCATGAGGCGCGCGCCGACGGTCGAACCCCAGCGGACCACGTCTTCCAC
>CAYSOD010000466.1:0-3380 GCA_964432385.1 uncultured Rubrivivax sp. | reverse complement strand
TACCTGGAAGACGACCTGCTGGACAACCCCAAGCGGCGCCAGATGCTGATCGATGCGTTGCACCACCGCCTGTCCGAGGTGGAAAAGCGCCGCACGCCCGAGTTGGACGCTGCGCGCGATGCGTTGGTGGCGCAGCTCCTCGTGGCCGCGCGAGCGGCGGTGGACCGCTTTGCATCGCACTTTCGCGCCGTGGCGGATCTGCGCCGTGCCGCTCGCCGCGTGCTGGGGCGTCATACCGCCCGCGACAACCTGAAGTTCGACGGCCTGAGCCGGGTCTCGCACGTGACGGACGCCACCGATTGGCGCGTGGAAGTGCCCTTCATCGTGCTCACGCCCGACACCGAGGCCGAGATGGCCGGGCTGGTGCAGGGCTGCATTGAGCTGGGCCTGACCATCATCCCGCGGGGCGGTGGCACGGGCTACACCGGCGGCGCCGTTCCGCTCACCTGGAAGAGCGCGGTCATCAACACCGAGAAGCTCGAGGCCCTGGGCGAGGTGGAGATGGTGCAGCTGCCGGGGCTGGACCGACCTGTCGCCACCATCACCAGCGAGGCGGGGGTGGTGACGCAGCGCGTGGCCGACGCCGCCGAGCGCGCGGGCTACGTGTTCGCGGTGGACCCCACCTCGGCGGAGGCCAGTTGCATTGGCGGCAACATCGCCATGAACGCGGGCGGCAAGAAGGCCGTGCTGTGGGGCACGGCGCTGGACAACCTGGCCTCCTGGCGCATGGTCACCCCGCAGGCCACCTGGCTGGAGGTGGTGCGCCTGAACCACAACCTCGGCAAGATCCACGACGTGGAGGTGGCCAGTTTCGAGCTGCGCCACTTCGACGCCAGCGGCAAGAAGCTGCAGCGCACCGAGCGCCTGGACATCCCCGGCCGCTTGTTCCGCAAGGAAGGCCTGGGCAAGGACGTCACCGACAAGTTCCTGGCTGGATTGCCTGGGGTGCAGAAGGAGGGCTGCGACGGCCTGATCACCAGCGCGCGCTGGATCGTGCACCGCATGCCGGCGCACACCCGCACGGTGTGCCTGGAGTTCTTCGGCAACCCCAAGGACGCGGTGCCCAGCATTGTGGATATCAAGGACTTCATGTTCGCGGAAGCCCGCCGCCCCGGTGGCGCCGTGCTCGCCGGCCTGGAGCACCTGGATGACCGCTACCTCAAGGCCGTGGGCTACGCCACCAAGAGCAAGCGGGTGCAAGCCGCCGGCGGCAGTGGCCTGCCCAAGATGGTGCTGGTGGGCGACATCGTGGGCGACGATGCCGACGCCGTGGCGCGCGCCACCAGCGAGGTGGTGCGCCTGGCCAACGCGCGCGGCGGCGAGGGCTTTGTGGCCGTGAGCGCTGATGCACGCAAGAAGTTCTGGCTGGACCGCAAGCGCACCGCCGCCATTGCCCGCCACACCAACGCCTTCAAGATCAACGAGGACGTGGTCATTCCGCTGGACCGTCTGGGCGAGTACACCGAAGGCGTGGAGCGCATCAACGTCGAGCTGTCGCTGCGCAATAAGCTCGAACTGCTGGACGCGCTGGAAGGCTTCTTCTCCAAAGGGCAACTGCCGCTGGGCAAGAGCGACGACGCGGGCGAGATTCCAAGCGCCGAACTGCTGGAAGACCGTGTGCAGCAGGCCATCGCCTTGCTGCGCGAGGTGCGCGCGCTGTGGCGCCACTGGCTGGACGAACTGGACGTGGTGCAGCCCGATGGGCAGCCGGGCGCCGGGCAGACGTGCTTTGCGCTGCTGCAGGACTGGCGCTGGCGCGCGAGCTGGAAGACCCAGGTGCTCAAGCCCCTGCAGGCGGTGTTTTCGGGCGGGGCTTTTGCGCCCATCCTGGAGGAGTGCCGGCGCATTCACAAAGAGGTGCTGCGGGGCCGCACCTGGGTGGCCCTGCACGCGCACGCTGGTGACGGCAACGTGCACACCAACATCCCCGTCAACAGCGACCACTACCCCATGCTGCAGACGGCGCATGAAGTGGTGGGCCGCATCATGGCGCTGTCGCGCCGCCTGGGCGGGGTCATCAGTGGTGAGCACGGCATCGGCATCACCAAGCTGGAGTTCCTGTCCGACCAGGAGCTGCAGGGCTTTGCCGACTACAAGGCCCGGGTGGATCCCGAGGGGCGCTTCAACCGCGGCAAGCTGCTGCGGCCGGTCGGACGGTCGTCCGCGTTGCAGGACGGCGTGTTCGCCGGCGACCTGAGCGCGGCCTACACCCCCAGCTTCGGCCTGATGGGTCATGAGTCGCTGATCATGCAGCGCAGCGACATCGGCGCCATCGCCGACAGCGTCAAGGACTGCCTGCGCTGCGGCAAGTGCAAGCCGGTGTGCGCCACGCACGTGCCGCGCGCCAACCTGCTGTACAGCCCGCGCAACAAGATCCTGGCCACCTCGCTGCTGATCGAAGCCTTCCTCTACGAAGAGCAGACGCGGCGCGGCATCAGTGTCAAGCACTGGGAAGAGTTCGAGGACGTGGCCGACCACTGCACGGTGTGTCACAAGTGCGAATCGCCCTGCCCGGTGAAGATCGACTTCGGCGACGTCACCATGAACATGCGCAACCTGTTGCGCAAGATGGGCAAGAAGAGCATCCGCCCTGGCAACGTGGCGGCCATGGCCTTCCTGAACGCCACCAACCCGCAGACCATCAAGCTGATGCGCAGCGCCATGGTGGACGTGGGCTTCAAGGCCCAGCGCTTCCTGCACGACCTGCTCAAGCCGGCGGCCAAGAAGCAGACGACCGCCCCGCCTGCCACGCTGGGCCCCGCGCCCGTGCGCGAGCAGGTCATCCACTTCATCAACAAGAAGATGCCGGGCGGCCTGCCCAAGAAGACGGCGCGTGCGCTGCTGGATATCGAGGACCGGGACTACGTGCCCATCATCCGCAACCCGAAGGGTACGACGGCGGAAACAGAGGCCGTCTTCTACTTCCCCGGTTGCGGCAGCGAGCGCCTTTTCAGCCAGGTGGGCCTGGCCACGCAAGCCATGCTGTGGCACGCCGGCGTGCAAACCGTGCTACCGCCGGGCTACCTGTGCTGCGGCTACCCGCAGCGCGGCTCGGGCCAGTTCGACAAGGCCGAGAAGATGATCACCGACAACCGGGTGCTCTTCCACCGCGTCGCCAACACGCTGAACTACCTGGACATCAAGACCGTGGTGGTCAGCTGCGGCACCTGCTACGACCAGCTGCAGGGCTACAAGTTCGAGGACATCTTCCCCGGCTGCCGCATCATCGACATCCACGAGTACCTGCTGGAAAAGGGCATCACGCTCGGCTCCAAGAGCAGCTACCTGTACCACGACCCCTGCCACTCGCCCATGAAGCTGCAGGAGCCCATGAAGACCGTTAAGGCCTTGGTGGGCGACAACGTGGTGAAGAACGAGCG
>CAYSOD010000465.1:0-3384 GCA_964432385.1 uncultured Rubrivivax sp. | reverse complement strand
AGCGCTCCCAGGGGATGTCGGTGTCCATGTTCCAGCGGACAGCCTCGAGCTGCTTGAAGAGTTCGGGGTAGAGCATGGTGCGGATCCGTCAATTCAGATTGACATCAATCGTTTCATTCTAGGGACGCCGCGACAAAAGGCCAGCCTCCACGGCGCAGACCGCGCCTGCTCCAGGGCTTCAGCGCAGGCTGTCGGCTTCGCCAGCATCGCGCCAGCGGCGCACCTCGCCGGCAATGGCGTGCAGGTCCTGCACCACCCGCACCCCGTCCACGGGCCGGCGCGCCAGCACCGCTGCCGACCCCCCGGCCCACAGCTCGACGCCCGCGGGCAGTCGCAGGCGCAGGTCGCTCAGACCGTCCACCACCTGCTGGGCGCCCAGGATGCCGGAAAACCCGAGCGCCACGATGTCAGCCTGGTGGGCCTGTGCGGCCCGCACGATGTCCAGCACGGGCGTCTGCACGCCCAGGGAGACGCAGGCGCAGCCTTCCAGGCGGAACAGCGTTTCCACCATCAGCAGGCCCAGACCATGGGGCTCCCCTGGGAAGGTCGACAACAACACCGCGGGCCGGGCGGCCGTCAGGGGCGTGGGGATCTGCGCGATGGCCTGTCGCATCACCACCTGCACTTCCTCGGTGTAGGCATGCTCCTCGAAGACCTCCAGTTGCCCACGCATCCAGGCCTCACCCACCGCGGCGTTCAGCGGGGCCACGAGGTCGGTGACGAACCGAAAGGCACCCAGGCGTGACAGCATGCGGCCGAGTTCGCGGTGCAGCGCCGCCGGGTCATGCCGGCGGATCATGTCCAGAAACGGCTCCAGCGGTTGCCCAGTGCCTGGTGAAGTGGCTGCCATTGCCGGGCCCGGAGCGCCCTGTGCCAGAGCGCTCACCTCCTCGGGCTTCATCTTCATGAGGCGCCCGGGCCGCCATCCCGCGTCCAGCAAACGCTTGAGCAAGCGCAGATGCTCCACCTGTTCCACGGGGTAGGCACGCTCGCCAAAAGCGTCTCGGGAAGGCGAGGGAAACCCGTAGCGCCGCTCCCACACCCGAAGGGTGTCCTTCGACAGTCCGGTGTCGCGCTCGACCGCCGCGATGGACAGCAAAGGCGCGCCGTCGGCTGGCGACCCCTCAGGGCCCGAGGGTGGCGGTGGATCCAACATTTCCCTCATGTGCATTCAGCTATTTTGTCTTGGACAATGACAGACGAGCAACTTATTTCTCGACACCCCTTCTGACTACTTGTAAAAAGATTTCAAAGGAACACAATGGGGTGTCAATCAAGGTTGACACTTTTCTTCAGAAGCAGCAGAATCAGAACCTGACCCGTTAGATCGAAAGATGACTGGTCAGTTCAAATTCTGAACGTTATAGTTGATCCATGACCTCATGCAGCCCGCATCTTGCCTCCGCACCTGCGCCTCGGCGACTGGTGCGTCGGGTGTTGCGTCGGGCGCCCGGCGTGTCGCCCAACGGGCCGACCGTGGAGTCTGGGTCCATTTTTTTTCTGTCGTGCGGTCGGCCGGTCACGCCGGTTGCAATCCCTGAGCCTCTCTCCTCCTCCTCCCTCCCTCCCTCGTTGGCTCCGGGGCGCTGCACGACAGGTTTTTCTTCCGCTGGCGGCGCTTACCGTGCCGCCAGCGCCGGCTTGCGGCAAACGGGCCGTGCATGAGCGCCCCGCCCTGGCCAGGCGTGGGGAGCGCTATCTCTTCCCTGGACAGCAGTTCGCAGCGTGACCGCGGGAGCGCCGCGTGAGCCGGCGCATTGCGGTCATCGGCTCGGGCATCGCCGGCCTGTCGGCTGCTTGGTCGCTCGCCCCTGAGGCCCAGGTCACGCTGTTCGAGGCGGGCAGCCATTTCGGTGGTCACGCCCACACGGTGGACGTCACGCTCGAAGGCGTGACCCACGGGGTGGACACCGGGTTCCTGGTCTACAACCACCGCACCTACCCGAACCTGATCAGCTTGTTTGCCGAACTCGGCGTGGACACGGCGCCATCGGACATGTCGTTCTCGGTGCAAAGCCACGCCGACGGCCTGGAGTGGAGCGGCTCCAACCTCAACACGGTGTTTGCGCAGCGGCGCAACCTGCTGCGCCCGGCCTTTTTGGCCATGCTGCGCGACATTCTTCGCTTCAACCGCCTGACCACGGCTGTGGCCGAACGCCAACAGGAGCAGGAACTGACCGAACCCATCGGTGAGTTCCTGGACCGTCACGGCTTTGGCACGGTGTTCCGGGACTGGTACTTCCTGCCCATGATCGGCTGCATCTGGTCCTGCCCCACCGAGCAGATGCTGCGCTTCCCGGTGGCCACCATGATCCGGTTCTGCCACAACCACGGGCTGATCCAGGTGGCTGACCGGCCCCAATGGCGCACCGTGCGCGGCGGGTCTCGCGAATACGTGCGCAAGATGCTGCCGCGCATCCAGGACGCGCGGCTCAACACCCCCGTGCGCAGCGTGCGCCGTGCGCCGCCCGGAACGGGCCCAGGCAGCGGCGCCGCCGGTGTCTGGGTGGCCACCGATGCAGGCGAGGAGCGCTTCGACGATGTGGTGCTCGCCTGCCACAGCGACCAGTCCCTGGCGCTGCTGGCCGACGCCAGCGCACAGGAGCGGCGTTGGCTGGGGGCCTTGCGCTACCACCCCAACCGCACGATGCTGCACACCGACACCTCGCTGATGCCCAAGCGACCCCTGGCCTGGGCCGCCTGGAACTACGAGCGCGCCGCCCAACTGGAGCGTGAACAGGCCAGCGTGTGCCTGCACTACTGGATCAACCGCCTGCAGCCGCTGCCCTGGAAGACGCCGGTGATCGTGTCTCTCAACCCTTCGCGTGAGCCCGACCCGTCCAAGGTGATCCGCTCCTTCGAGGTCCACCACCCGGTATTCGACCAGGCCGCAATCGACGCGCAAGGCCGACTGCAGGAGTTCCAGGGACACTCCCACGTCTGGTTCTGCGGCGCCTGGACCCGCTACGGATTCCACGAGGATGGCCTGATGTCGGGCCTGGCCGTGGCCGATGCCTTGCGCCAGCAGATGGCCGCACAGCAGGCCGAGCCGAGGGCGGCGTGAGCGCCCCCCACCAGGCGCTGCTGGCCACGGGCGAGGTCCGGCACACGCGGCTGCGCCCGGCGCGGCACGGCTTCGAATACCCCACCTTCTTCGTGTTGCTGCCCATGCGTACCCTGCGCTCGTCGGCACGGCCGATGATCAGGCGCAACCGCCTGGGCTGGCTGTCGTTCCACGATCAAGACCATGGCCTGGGTGGGCCCGACGCGCTGGCCTGGGTCGAGACCCTGCTCGAGCAGGAAGGCGTGGCCGATGCCGACGGCGAGATCTGGCTGCAAACCTACCCGCGCGTGCTGGGGTTCGCCTTCAAGCCGGTGAGCTTC
>CAYSOD010000464.1:0-3390 GCA_964432385.1 uncultured Rubrivivax sp. | reverse complement strand
GTAAAGGAACTGCACCGCCCAGGGCTCGGGGCCGTGGGCGCGGTCGTCGGGCAAGCCGTAGGCGGGCGGCAGGCGGCGGGTGATGCGGGCGGTGCCGAAAAGCACGTCCCACAGGAACAGCAGGTTGCCGTAGTTGCCGGTGTGGTGGCCCACGCCGTCGTGCTGCGTCAGGGCGTGATGCGCGTGGTGGGTGGCCGGGGTGGAGACCGTGCGCTCGATGATCCATGCCAGCGGGTCCAGCGCCGGGTGCCTGTACAGCACGGTGTCCCAGCGCAGGGCGGAGTGCGCCCCGATGATGACGCTGAGCTTCACGATGGTGTAGCCCACGTAGACCCAGCCAAAACCCAGGTACAGCAACGCGCCTGACAGCCACAGCCCCGGCATCAGCACGTAGTACAGCGCGTTGTTGCGGTAGACCACTCGCACGCTCATGTAGGCCGCGGAATGGTGCGCGCGGTGCAGCGGCCACAGCGCACTGGTGTGGCTCAGGCGGTGCCAGAAGTACTGCGTCAAGTCGTCGGCCAGCAGCAGCACCATCAGCATCTGCCACCACGCCCAGTGGGCCCAGGCGCCGCGTTGTTCCGGCATCGCCCAGGCATACAAAGCACCGGAGGCGGCCAGCACGCTGGCGGCGATGAGCGGGAAACTGAGCGTGACCACAGCATCCAGCCGATCGTCCTCGCGCGTCGCCTCGGGCGGGAAGAAGCGGCGGGTGGCCAACTCCGCCAGCGCGAAGGCCAGCAGCACGCCGCCCACGGCCAGCAACTGCGCGGCCTGGGGGTGGAGCGTGTCGAACCACATCGTGAACCCCAGCCCAGTCAGAACGGCTCGCACGTCAAGGTGCGCCGCGCAGTCTCTACAACCTCTTTCTGGCTGCCGTAGTCGGCCACCAGCACGCGCATCAACAGGAGCCCCTTGGAGCTGGGGGCGGTGACCGTACGGATGCCCGGCGGAATGACTGGCGCATGCGCGTAAGCCTGGGGGCCGATCAGCACCAGGTCCACCGGCGCCCCAGCGGCCTGGCGGTCGTTCAGCACGAAGTAGTTGTCCGAGTTGGAGGCGTACAGCGCGATGGAGCTGTAGCCCGGCGTGCGCAGGTCGGCACGGATGCGTATCGGGCGGTCGGACACGTCCAGCGCACAGGTGGCGTACAGCAGGTCGGGGCTGGGCATGACGATGCGGCGCTGGGTGTGGTCGGTCATGGGCGGCAGGTAGACGCTGGCGCGCTCCTGAGGCGTGGCCGTGGCCGACAGCCGCCACATGATGACGCGCGGCAGCGCCCACACCGCCAGCAGGTGCACCGCCGCGGCCACCAGCAGCCAGGGCAGCAGGCGGCGCAGCAGTCGACTCACGGGCACGCCCCCAGCAGCTCGATGGCGGGCGCCTGCAGCGTGCCCGGTGCCGCCGCCAGCGCCGCCTCGGGGTTGTAGACCCGCAGCGTGAAGAACAGGCCGCCCTCGCGCGGCGTGGGGATCCAGGGCACCGCGCCCGCCATCGCCCCCTCAGGCGCCGCCGGCCCGCTCACGAAGGCAAAGCGCCCTTGCACGTCCAGCACCGCCGTCTGCCCGTTGACGCTGTAGCGCCGCTGCGGGTTGTCGAACAGGTAGAGGTCCTGCGCGTAGGCGGTCACGCTCCACCAGCGCGCCTTGGGCGGCAGGCCGCTGACGCGGTAGGAGCAGCGCGCGCGCAGCGGCTGCCCGGCGCTGTCGGTGCTGGCCACGTAGTACATGGTCTCCTCGCGGTTGAGCGCCAGCAGGCCGCCCAACGCCACCCGCGCCCGGGTGTAGAGGTCAGCCTGCGGGCTGCCGGCCAGCGTGCTGGCACGCCAGGGGCCGGCGGCCGCGCCGTAGTTCGAGACGCTGCGCAGCACCGCCCAGGCACTGCCCAGACCGAGCGCGACGGCCGTGCCCCACCACAGCAGAACCCGGAGCGTTCGCGCCACCTTCATGCCAACGTCACAGCCGCTTCATCCATGACGGGCCTGGCAGCTCGTCACCCAGGTCCGGGCCCACTTCGGCCGCCACCAGGGCCCGGGTGCGCTGGTTCAGGTCCAGGATCAAGGCCCGCGTGGCAGCGTCCACCGCAGCGGGCGCGTGCGCGAGGTTGTACAGCTCCTGCGGGTCGACGGCCAGGTCGTAGAGCTCCAGCTGGTTGTGGCGCACCAGGGTGTCCCAATCGGCCGGATCGTGGTGCTGGTCGGGGCGGTAGTAGCGGGCGAACACATGCCGCCCGGTGTGTACTCCACGGAACAAGGCCGGGTGGCTGCGGCGGGGCAGCGGCGGGTGGCCCGCCAGCACCGCCCGCAGCGGCATCCAGCGGTCGGCGTTCACGCCGTCAGCGGCCAGGCCGGCGGCGAACTCGCTGTCCAGGTAGTGGGTGGTGTTGTAGTTGAACAGGTGGCCCGATGCGTCGCGCTGGGTGCGGGCCGCAGGGTCGGCCACAGCCGCGGCCACGCTGTGCCCCACCAGCGCCGGGTAGCGCTCGCGCACGGCGGCCTCATCCAGGCCGGCCAGTGCCAGCAAGGTGGGGATCAGGTCCACTGCACCGCCCAGCGCCGCGGTTTGCCGGCCGCCCGTCACATCAGGATGGCGGACGATGAACGGCACGCGCGTGTTTTCCTGGTAGACGAAAGGCCCCTTCTGGCGCAGGCCGTGCGCGCCCGCCATCTCGCCGTGGTCGGAAGTCAGCACCACCACCGTGCGCTCGGCCTGCCCGCTGTCACTCAGCGCCTGCAGCACCGTCATCAGGTGGCGGTCGGCGTCGCGGATGCAGTTGAAGTAGTAGTCTTGATAGGCCTGCCACGCGCCTTCCGTTTCGGGCACAGCGCCATAGGCCATGTCGCAGAAGCCGCGGTAGTTGGCGTGCGCCCAGGGCTTGCGCGTGAGGTCGTCGCGGTGGTTGGGCGGCAACGGCAGGCTGTGAGCGCGGGCGTACAGCGCATCGGTCGGCGCGGGAGCGAGCGGGGCCAGGTAGTCGCGGTGCCGGCGTGAGGCCTGCTGGGCCGCGCCGGTGGCGAAGTACATGATGTCGTGCGGATTGACGAAATTCACCGCCAGCAGCCAAGGCGGGCGGGCCTGGCCGGGCGCCCCGGCCTCACGCCCTTGCTGGTGCAGCCAGTGGGCCGCCTCGGCGGCGATCTGGGCGTCGAACTTGTAGCCTGTCCAGGTGGCGCCGTGGGGGTCGCCATCGAAGTTGTAATCCGAGAAACCGAAAGGCTCCAGCGCGTCGCGCGAGTTCGGGTAATGCCCGTAGGTCAGCTCGTAGTGGGCGCGCAGTTCGCTCAGGTGCCATTTACCCTTGTAGGCCGTGCGCCAGCCGTTGGCGCGGAAGTAGTGACCGAGGCTGGGCATGTCCGCCGGGATCTGCGGCTCCGGAAACAGCCCGAGGTTC
>CAYSOD010000463.1:0-3392 GCA_964432385.1 uncultured Rubrivivax sp. | reverse complement strand
TTGCGCTGGGACCACTTGTCCTGCGCCGGCCACCCCCATCTGCACACGCCCAACCTCGACGCCCTGGCCGCGCGCGGCGTGCGCTTTTCGCAGGCCTATGTGACGAGTGGCGTGTGCGGCCCCAGCCGCATGAGCTACTACACCGGCCGCTACCCCATCAGCCACGGCGCCACCTGGAACCGCGTCCCGTTGCCGCTCGGCGAGGTGACGCTGGGCGAGATGATCCGCGCCCACGCCGGTGCTCGCGGTGACGAGGGCCCGGACCTCTGGCTGGCCGGCAAGACGCACGTGATGCCGGACCTGGAGGGCCTCAAGCGCCTGTCCATCGAGGGGCAGAGTGAGCTGGGCCACCTGCTGGCGCGGGGGGGCTTTCGCGAAATCGACCGCCACGACGGGCACCACGAAACAGGCAATGCCGATGGCTACGGCGCCTGGCTGCGGGCCCGGGGCTACGACAGCGCCAACCCCTGGAGTGACTACGTCATCTCGGCCATCGACGAGGGCGGCCAGGTGGTCAGCGGCTGGCACATGAGGAACGTGCACCTGCCCGCGCGCGTCCAGGAGGCGCACTCCGAGACGGCCTACATGACCGACCAGGCCATCGGTTTCATGCGCAAGCAGGGCAGCCGCCCGTGGGTGCTGCACTTGAGCTATGTGAAGCCTCATTGGCCCTACATGGCGCCGGCGCCGTACCACGCGATGTACCGCTACGAGCATTGCCTGCCCACGGTCAAGCGCGCCTCGGAATTGGACAACGCCCACCCTGTGCTGGCCGCCTATCGACAGCACGAGGAGAGCGCCACCTTCGCACGCGACGAGGTGGTGCGCCATGTGCGCCCGGCCTACCAGGGCCTCATCAAGCAACTCGATGACCACCTGGGGCGTCTGTTCAACGAGATGGCGGGCATGGGGCGGCTGGACGACACCCTGGTGATCTTCTGCGCCGACCACGGCGACTTCCTGGGCGACCACTGGCTGGGCGAGAAAGAGCAGTTCTTCGACACGGTGCAGCGCGTGCCCTTCATCGTGGCTGACCCGCGGCGCGAGGCCGATGCCACGCGCGGCCGTGTGGACAGCCGCTTCGTGGAGTGCGTGGACGTGGTGCCCACCATCCTGGAAACCCTGGGCATCCCGGTGCCCGGTCATCGCGTGGAGGGCCGCAGCCTGTTGCCTCTGCTGCACGGCCAGCAGCCCGCGTGGCGGGACTTCGTCTACAGCGAGCTCGACTACGCCTTCAAGGGCGCGCGCCTGGCGCTGGGCCGCACGCCGCAGCAATCACGCGCGTTCTCGATTCGTACGGCCACGCACCGCTATGTCCACTGGCTGGATCTGCCCGAGCAACTGTGGGACCTGAGGGCAGATCCGGATCAATTCGACGATCTGGGCCGAGAGTCCTCCACCGAGGGCCAGCGCCAGCAATTGCGTGGGCAACTGCTCGACTTTCTGGGCCGGCGCAAGCACCGCACCACGATCAGCGACGAGGCTGTGGAGCGCAGCACCGCCGGGCACAAGAAGGCGGGAGTGTTCTACGGGCAGTGGTAAGCCCCCAAGGCTCGGGCGGTGCCCGGCCCAGCCCCCCCACGGGGGCGCAAGAAAGTTTTTGACGCTCCGGTGTTTCTTGTGAGCTGCGTCTTCAGCGCTCCAGCCGATAAGGTTCATCCTCGATCACGAACCATTTTTCGGCCTGTGCGCCCTCGATCCACTCGGCCACGGCCGGCAGGGCGGTGACGCGCTCCATGTACGCGCGCACCGTGTCCGACACGGGCAGCGCATAGGTGCGCAGCCGCATGCACACCGGGGCGTAGTAGGCGTCGGCGATCGAGAACTCGCCAAACAGCATCGGCCCGCCGTGCTCTTGCAGCAGGCCTTCCCACATCGCCTGGATGCGGGCCACGTCGGCGCGCACGCCGGGCTTGTCGCGCCAGAGCAAGGCACCGATCTCAGGCAGCGAGGCCTCGATGTTCATGGGGCAGTGCGTGCGTAGGCTGGTGAAGCCCGCGTGCATCTCCGCGCAGATGCTGCGCGCCCGGGCGCGCGCTGCCGGGTTGGCCGGCCACAGATGCTTCTCAGGGAAGCGTTCGGCCAGCGTTTCGGCAATCGCCAGCGAATCCCACACTGCGAGGGACCCATCCACCAGGATAGGCACCTTGCCTACCGGGTTGAGCGCCAGCACCTTCTGCTTGAAAGGCGAAGCGGGTTCGAAGTCGTCGAAGGGCACCATCACCTCCTCGAAGGCGATGCCCTTCTCGCGCATCAGCACCCAGGGCCGCATGGACCAGGAAGAGTAGTTCTTGTTGGCGATGAAGAGTTGGAGCATGGTGGATGTGGCCTTGTGAAGGATGGCTCTATTGCACGGCAGGTTCCAGCAGCCGCAAGGTGCCCGCATCGGCGTCGATCTCCGCTCGCACGCCCAGCGGCAGGGTGAACTTGCGCTTGATGTGGCCGAACTGTGCGCCTCGGTACACGGGCACGCCGAGATGGCCGAAGTAGTCTTCAAACACCTCGTCCAGCGTCAGCGAGCCGAAGCTGCCTTCGCTGGGCGGGCAGTCGGTGAAGCCGCCCAGGGCCACGCCCGCCACCCGCTCCAAGGCGCCCGTCAGCATCAAGGTGGAGAGCATGCGGTCGATGCGGTAGATGTACTCGTTGACGTCCTCCAGGAAAAGGATGGCGCCGTCGAACGAGGGCCAGTACGGCGTGCCGGCCAGTGAGGTCAGCACGGCGAGGTTGCCTCCCACCAGCGGGCCCTGGGCCGTGCCGCCGCGCAGCGTGGCGAAGCGGCCTTCCTTGGCCACCAGGTCATCGCCGGGTACCACCGCGTTGCGCATCGTGTGGGCCTGAGCGTCCATGGCCACAGCCTTGAAGTGCTCCACGCTGAAGGCGTTCCACTCCGAGCGGCCCAGCGGGCTGTGAAAGGTGACGAGGCCGGTCTTGACCTGCACGGCGGTGATGAGGGCCGTCAGGTCGGAGAAGCCGCCCAGGAACTTGGGATGCCGTGCGATCAGGCCGTAGTCCAGCAGTGGCAGCACGCGGTTGGCGCCAGAGCCGCCCGTCATGGCCAGGATCCCGGCCACCTCCGGATCCTGGAACATCGCGTGGATGTCGTCTGCGCGCTGCTGCGGCGTGCCCGCCATGTGGCCGTAACGCGCGCGCAGGTGCGCTCCCTCCTTCACGCGAAAGCCCAGCGCCTTGAGCCGCTCGTGCGTCTCCTCATAGGGCGCTCGCTCGTAGACGGCACCCGAGGGGTTGATCAGGCCGATGGTGTCGCCCGCGCGCAGTCGGGCAGGGCGGATGAGGGCAGGGCGGGTCATGGAAATCCGGGGAGGTGGGTGTGGGGAGGGGGGGGTCCAAGTGCGGGTTTGCGCGCATCAGGGTGCGCGGGGCGCCAGGGCGAC
>CAYSOD010000462.1:0-3410 GCA_964432385.1 uncultured Rubrivivax sp. | reverse complement strand
GCAGAGCGACTGCTGCTCGAAGGCGCCTCACCGCAGCAGGTGGACCGCGCCCTGGTGAACTTCGGCTTTCCCATGGGACCCCACGCCGTGGGCGACCTGGTGGGCCTGGACGTGGGTGTGCGCGCCGCCGCCGAGGCGCCAGCCAGCACCGACCCGCGCGACGGCGCCATTGCAAGGCGCCTGGTGGCTGAGGGACGACTCGGCTGCAAGACGGGTGCGGGTCTGTACCGCTACGAGCCAGGCTCTCGCCAGGGCGTGCCCGACCCTGCGGTGCAGACGATCATCCGCGAGGAAGCCCGGCGGCTCGGCATGGCGCCACGGGAGATCAGCGACGAGGAGATCGTGCAGCGCTGCCTGCTGGCCCTGATCAACGAGGGAGCTGCCCTGCTGGACGAGGGCATCACCCTGAGGGCGGGGGACATCGACACGGTCTGGCTCAACGGCTACGGCTTTCCGCGCTGGAAGGGCGGCCCCATGCACCACGCCGACACCCTGGGGTTGCGAAGGGTGCTGGAACTGTTGGCTCACTGGGCTTGGCAGTGCCCGGATGACCGGGACTTGTGGCAACCGTCCCCGCTGCTGGCGAGACTGGCGCAACAGGGGCGCCGATTTGCCGACCTGGATGCCGACCTGAACGCCAGGCTGGTCAACTAGCCGTTAGGCCTCACATCCAGGGAACGGCCTCGGCCCCGCGCTGCTGCCACGCCCAAAGGCGCCGCGACACGGGTGATTCAGACCGCCGCTCTTGCCTGCCTGCGTTGCAGCGCCAAGCGCAGGCGTTCGTGCCGTGCGGCCGTCAGCCCGTAGCGCAGACAAATCAGCAGCGCGATGGCCAGCACCACGCTGGGCACGAGCGCGTACAGCACGCGAATGGACGACAGCGCTGCCTCGCTGGTCTCGCCTGCGGCGCGGTAGCCCACCCACGACAGGGCATTCAGCGACAGGCCCTGGCCCACGGCCTGGCCCAGGTTGGTGACCACGCCCAAGACGGCGAACAGCAGTCCCACACGGGACTTGCGGGTGATCGCACTGTCCACGTCCGCTGCATCAGCCAGCATCGCCGCTGGCAGCAGGTCCAGGGCGCCGAAGCAAAAGCCCTTGATGATGAACATGGCGGTGAACAACGCCACATCGCCAGGACCCAGCGTGTACAGCCCCAAGTTGGTGGCAATGGCGATCACCATGCCTGCGCACAGCGCGTGGTGCTTGCTGGTGTGCTTGGCAAACCATCGCCAGGCCGGCACGCCCACGAAGGCACTGATGAAGTAGTAGACGTAGATCAGGCCCAGGTTCTTCAGTCCGATCACGTCACGGGCGTAGAAGACGGTCAGTGTCTGGCGAAAGGTCTCGGCACTGAAGCCGATGAACAGCACCAGCAGGATGCAGCGCAAGGGCCCGTTGCGGCGCAGAGCGCGCCACAGACCCTTCCAGTCGATGGGTTGGCGGGGCTGCAGCGGTCCGGCTGGCGGCTCAGGCGTGAGCCAGAGGTTCAGCGCTACCGTCAGTGGCAGCACGATGAGCATCATCAGGCTCAAGGAAGTCAGCACATCGGAGGACTTGGCACCGGCCTGCGACAGGACCAGGGCCGGCACCAGCGTGGAGACAATGAGTCCGCCCGTGGAGAAGAACTGCCGCACCGAAGAGATGTTCGTGCGCTCGTGATAGTGGGGTGAAAGCTCGGCGCCCCAGGCTCGGTGCGTCACCTGAACGATGGAGAACCCCGCGTACATCACGGCCAGCCAGCCCAGGAAGTACGCCAGGCTCACGCCCTTGGGCGGATTGAAGAGCTGCACCATGCCCAGGATGACCACCACCGCGCCCACCACGAGAAAGGGCTTGCGGCGCCCGAAGCGGCTGCGCATGCGGTCGCTGGCCACGCCGATGAACGGGTCCACCGCGATGTCCACCACCCTGGCCAGCATCATGGCCGTGCCCAGCGCCGCCAGCGACAGGCCCATTTCGGCAGAGTAGAAAGGCGCCAGGTAGATGGTCAGCGGCAGGCCGATGGTGGACAAGGGCAGCGCGACCAGACCAAAGGCCCAGATGGCGGAGCGCGAAAGCGCAGAAGAGGGGGGCTGGTTCATGTCCGGCTTCCGTTGGACTGCTCCTGCCTGCAGGCCAGGAGCCTGCTTTATTGAATCATTCGTCAATAAAAAGCCCGCTAGGTGTTTGCACCAAAGAGACCGCCTCGGCGGTCACCAGGCCAGCTCCCGGCCCAGCCGCGCACACGAAGATCTGGGCCTCCAGCCCCTGGGGGGATCGGTAGTGCTGCCGGACCGCCGCCTGCACCAAGGCCACGCACGCGGCCGGCATCACCGCCACCACGCAGCCGCCGAACCCGCCACCCGTCATTCGGCAGCCCCCGGCGCCGCCGAGGGCCGTGCTGATGATCTCCACGAGGCGATCCACCGCAGGCACCGTGATCTCGAAGTCGTCCCGCATCGAGGCATGAGACTCGGCCATGAGCTTGGCCAAGGCAGGAAGCCTGCCTTGCTCCAGCGCCTGGGCGGCTTGCAAGGTGCGGTCATTCTCAGTGACTACGTGACGGGCGCGGCGCAGGGTGAGCGGATCCAGCGTGCTGACCGAAAGCTGCTCGGCCGTGACGTCACGCAGCGCTGGCACCTCAAAGTGTCGGGCTGCTCTTTCACAGGCCAGTCTTCGCTCGTTGTACTGGCTGTCCACCAGCCCGCGCTCCACCCTGGAATGCGCGATCAAGACGGAGACACCTTCCGGCAGCGCAACGGGTCGGGCTTCCAGGCTGCGACAGTCGATCAGCAGTGCGTGTCCGTCACGGCCTCGGGCTGAAACCAGCTGGTCCATGATGCCGCACTGGCACCCCACGAAGAGGTTCTCGGCACGCTGCGCCATGGGCGCCAGTTGGGTCGCGTCGGCGTCCTGCAACGCACCTGCAGCGCGAAAGGCCGTTCCCACGGCCACCGTGAGCGAGGCCGAGGAGGACAGGCCGGCCCCTTGGGGGACGTCCCCGGTGATCACCATATCCAGGCCGGGCAAGGCAGGGTCGGCCTGCAGCAACTGCTGCACCATGCCCCGTACATAGGCCGTCCAGGGCTCACCAGGCCGGTGAACCACGGGCTCGTCAAGATTGAACTCGTCGCCCGCCGCAGACATGTCGAGCGCCCGCACGCGCACGCGGCGGTCGCTGCGCCTTCCGAGCGCGATGACGGTACGGCGGTCGATGGCGCAGGGCAGCACGAAGCCGGCGTTGTAGTCGGTGTGCTCGCCTATCAGGTTGACCCGCCCGGGGGCCTGCACCGAGGCCTGGGCGGCCGCCCCGAACGCCGCCTCGAAGGCCGCTTCGGCACGGGCCCTCAACTGCGCCAGGCTCATGGTGTGGGCACGCCCATCGCGCGGTAGTGCACAGCCGGCACAGCCCGCAGCGCGGCCGCCGC
>CAYSOD010000461.1:0-3424 GCA_964432385.1 uncultured Rubrivivax sp. | reverse complement strand
GACCGGGGTGTTCATGGTGTTGGTCATGTTGCACTGGATGCCGTCCTGTCCCGCCCCCATGGGACGGCCGCCCTGACCGCCGCCAATGGTCTCGACGTAGGCATATCGCCGTCCGCTGACCGGGTCCAGGCCGCCAATGCCGATCAGGTTCATCGTGCCTTGGCTGGCGGCGGGCACACGGTCAGGGGCACAGTGCGCCATCGCGCGCAGCACCACGTCGGCCACGCGCTGCGTGGTCTCGGTGTTGCCGGCACACACGGCGGCCGGCGGCCGTGCGCTGAGCACACTGCCTTCGGGTATCCGGATTTCGATAGGACGGAACGCACCCGCGTTGGCCGGGATGGAAGGATCCGTCACCACTTTCAAGGCGAAGAACACCGCCGAATGGGTCATCGGCGCCACCGCGTTGATGTTGCCGGGCCGCTGCGCGGATGAACCCGCGAAGTCGATCACCATGCGGTCTTGCTCCACCGTCACGGCCACCTGTATCGGCACGGGCTGATCGCCGATGCCGTCATCATCCAGGGCATCACTGGCACGATAGGTGCCGGGAGCAAACAGGGCAATTCGCTGGCGCATGCGCCGCTCGGCGTAGTCCAGCAGGGCATCAAGCCCGTGCAGCAGCATGTCGGTGCCGTACTTGGCGGCCAGCTCGATGATGCGCCGCTCGCCCACGCGAAGACAGGCCAGCTGGGCGTTCAGGTCGCCGCGCCTTTCCAGCGGGGTGCGCACGTTGGCCAGGATCAGGCGCTCGATGTCGGCCTGCAATTGGCCGCGTCGGTACAGCAGCACGGGCGGTATCACGAGCCCTTCCTGCCAGATCTCGGTCGAGTTGCCCGGCATCGAGCCTGGTTCCATGCCGCCCACGTCGGAGT
Organism: uncultured Rubrivivax sp.; assembly: GCA_964432385.1. Lineage (GTDB taxonomy): Bacteria > Pseudomonadota > Gammaproteobacteria > Burkholderiales > Burkholderiaceae_C > Rubrivivax. Next base: position 2,549 of record CAYSOD010000461.1, on the reverse strand, counting down.
GGTGTGCCCGCGTAGCCACATAGCCGACGTGCACACCTTCGGCGTAAACGGCGCTGACGAACAGCACATCGGGCAGGTGGGCACCGGCGATGAAGGGGTCGTTGACCACCAGCACGTCGCCCGGCTCGAGTGGCGCGGCGCTGGCCAGCGTCGGACCCAGGGCGCTGAGCATCGACCCCAGGTGTACCGGCACGTGCTCCGCCTGGGCCACGAGCTGGGCGCTGCGGTCGAAGACCGCGCAGGACGCGTCCATGCGCTCCTTGATGTTGGGCGAGAACGCGGTGCGGCGCAGCACCGCGCCCATTTCCTCTGCCGTCGCGTCCAGCGCGTTGCGCAGCACCTCTAAGGTGGCGGCATCCAGTCTCACATCGTCCTTCACGACATCACCTCCACGAAGATGGCGCCCGTCTCGTGCACCGTCGCCACGTCCCCGGGGTAGAGCACGGTGGTGGCCGACACCTCGTCGATCACGGCCGGGCCGTGCACGACGTTGCCGGCCCGCAGGCGTGAACGCTCGTACAAGGTGGTGTCGTGCCAGCTGCCGCGCACCCCCACGGCCTCAGGCTCGAAGAACACGGGCCGGACACCGACCCGCGCCTGCTCGGCGGACGGACCGCCGGGGGGCAGTGAGGGCAGGCGGGGCGGTTCCACGCGACCCCAGCCCGTGGCCGCCAGCGTCACGGTCTCGATGGGTGCGCGCTCGTCGGCGTGGCCGAAGCGCTGTCGGTGCGCCTCGTGAAAACGCATGGCCAGGCCGGCCCAGCCCTCGGCCGTGGCCGGCTCGATGGGCACCGACAGTTCGTAGCTCTGGCCGACGTAGCGCAGATCGGCCTTCAACTCGATGAGGCGGCGCTCAGCCGGCACAGCGTCACGTTCCAGCAACTGCTGTGTCGACCCACTCAGGCGCTCCAGGATCGGCTGCGCCTGCTCGAACGAGAAGCCTTGCAGGGCCCGCACATGAGTCTCCAGCAGATCATGGCGAAGATCTGACACCAGCAGGCCGAAGGCGCAGAGGATGCCGGGGTTGGGTGGCAGCATCAGCCGGCGCATGCCCAGGTCGCGCGCCACCGGGCTGCCATGCATGGGCCCGGCGCCACCGAAGGGCACGAGCACGAAGTCGCGCGGGTCATGCCCGCGCTCGACCGACACCACCCGGATGCCGCGCACGATGTTGGCATGGGCCACGCGCAGGATGCCCGCAGCGGCGTCCACCACGTCGATGCCCAGCGGCGTGGCGATGGTGTCGCTGATGACCCGGCGCGCCGCCTCCAGGTCCAGCGTCATGTCGCCGCCCAGCCTGGTGTCCGTGCCCAGACGGCCCAGCACGAGGTTGGCGTCCGACACCGTGGGCTGCGTCCCCCCCCGCCGATAGCAGGCGGGGCCGGGCACCGCCTCGGCGCTGCGCGGGCCCACACGCAGCGCACCACCATCGTCAATCCAGGCGATGGAGCCGCCGCCCGCACCGATGGCGTTGATGTCCACCACCGGCAGCCGGATGGGCATGTCCTCCAGCCGCGCCTCACGCGTGATGGCCGGCCGGCCACCCCGGATCAGGCTGATGTCGGTGCTGGTGCCGCCAATGTCCATGGTGATCAGGTCGGTCACACCGCAGGCCGCAGCCACGTGGCTGGCAGCGACCACGCCGCCGGCCGGCCCCGACAGCACCGTGTGAACCGGCTTGTCCCGCGCGGCCGCCACCGTCATCACGCCGCCCGCGGCCTCCATCACCATGACCGGCGTGTCGGTCCGCAGGCCCAGGCCGTCGGGTGAACGCAGCATGCTCACCAGCGACGACAGGTAACGGTCCATCAACGGCACCAGGAAGGCATTGAGTGCCGTGACGCTGGCGCGCTCGAACTCGCGGAACTCCGACAGCACGTCGACAGAGACGCACACCACCGCGTCAGGAAGTTCCTCGCGCAGGATCTGCGCGGCGCGGCGTTCGTGCGTCGGGTTGGCATAGGCATGCAGGAACGTCACCGCCACGGCCTCCACCGCGTCATCACGCAGCCGGGCAGCCAGCGTTCGAAGCCCCGCCTCGTCCAGCGCCACGATCTCGCGGCCCGCCGCGTCCATGCGGCCGCGCACCGTGTGGCAGCGCTCGCGCGGCACGATCTGCTCCTGCCGGACGACCGACAGGTCGAAGAGGCTGGGCCGGTTCTGCCGCCCGATCAGCAGGATGTCGCGAAAACCTTCGTTGGTGATGAAGGCCGTGCGGGCTCCCCGGCGCTGGATGACGGCGTTGGTGGCCGTCGTCATGCCATGGCCCACATAGGCCACGTCGCCACCATCGCGCTGCTGCAAGGCCAGCGCGCGCCGCAGCCCCGCCACGGTGCCCTCGGCGCGGTTGACGGGCGTGGTCGAGACCTTGGAGACGGTCAGCCTGCCGGTCTCGGGGTCATAGGCAACACTGTCGGTGAAGGTGCCGCCGACATCGGAGGCGACTCTCATATGGTGCATGGTGGGGAGGTGTAGGGATCGGTGAGGAGGTACGGCACAGGCGGCAGGAGCGCAGGAAGCCAAGCGGGCTGAAGGCGCGGATGAGGCTG
>CAYSOD010000460.1:0-3425 GCA_964432385.1 uncultured Rubrivivax sp. | reverse complement strand
GACTACAACGAGACGCTCGAGAACGCCGTGCGGCTGTCGGCCTACAAGGCCGCCAAGGACAAGGGGCTGACCAACCAGCAGGCCGCGAGCGTGGCCAAGAACCTGACGGTCAACTTCAACCGTAAGGGCGAGATCGGGACGCAGGCCGGTGCGCTGTACGCGTTCTTCAACGCCAGCGTGCAGGGCACGCAGCGCCTGGCCGAGACGCTCACCGGCCCGGCCGGCAAGAAGATCCTGGCCGGTGGCCTGCTGCTGGGCACGGCCCAGGCGCTCCTGCTGGCCGCGGCTGGGTTCAAGGACGACGAGCCGCCCGACTTCATCAAGGAGCGCAATCTCGTCATCCCGACCGGCGACGGCAAGTACGTCACCATCCCGATGCCGCTGGGCCTGCACGTCATCCCCAACACCAGCCGGGTGCTCACCGAGTGGGCGCTGTCAGGCTGGAAGAAGCCGACCAAGCGGATCGCCCAGATCACGGGCGCGTTCCTGGACGCGTTCAACCCGATCGGCAACGCGGGCTGGAGCGTGCAGACGATCGCACCGACCTTTGCCGACCCGTTGGTGGCGCTGGCCGAGAACCGCGACTGGACCGGCAAGCCGATCGCCAAGAAGGACATGTCCGGCACCGACCCGACGCCAGGCTACAGCCGAGCCAAGGACACGGCCAGCTGGCTGAGCAAGCAGCTGAGCTACTACCTGAACCTGGCCACCGGCGGGACCAAGTACACGCAGGGCCTGCTCAGCCCGACGCCTGACCAGATCGACTACCTGATCGGCCAGGCCACCGGCGGGGTGGGGCGCGAGGCGCTGAAGATCCAGCAGACGGTGGAGAGTTCGTTCACCGGCGAGGAGCTGCCCAGCAACAAGGTGCCCATCCTGGGCCGGTTCTACGGCGACACCAAGGAGCAGTCTGCCGTCTCGTCTCGGTTCTACGACAACATCACCAAGCTCAACGAGCACGAGAACGAGATCAAGGGCCGGATCAAAAACCGCGAGGGCGGCCTGGCCGAGTACCGCAAGGAGAACCCCGAGGCCAAGCTGGTGGGTTACGCCAACGCGGTCGAGCGCGAGGTCTCCGAGATGCGCCGGCGCAAGCGCGACATGCTGGCCAAGGGCGCCTCGCCTGAGTCGATCAAGATCCTGGAGGAGCGCATCACCCGCCGGATGAAGCAGCTCAACGACCGGGTCGAGGCGGCTGAGACCAGGCAGCCCACGGCGGTGGAGTGACGCTGGCACAAGTTGTCACAGCTCCATCCGCATCGCAGATAGCCCGGCAATATCTGTCTAACAGATGCCGGCTTTGTAACAGCGCTCGTGTTACCGTGCGGCCTGTTGTTCTCCCTGGACCATCAAGCTCTCATGCTCGTCACGGCTGTCACAACCCTGGCACAAAACGTGTGCCAAACAGTGCCAAACAGTGCCAAGCTAAACGAACGTAAGTGCTTGATTTACCAAAGAAAAAGCCCCTCGGATGAGGGGCTTCGTGGTGCCCAGGAGAGGCAGACGGTAGCGTTTTTTCCGTGGAACGTAGCTGTCACACAACACGCCCCAAACAGTGCAATTTTGTGACAAGCCATGCAACGCTAAGTGATTGATCTGCAAAGAAAAAGCCCCCTTTGGAAGGGGGCCTGTGGTGCCCAGAAGACGACCCAAACCCACCCTGAAGACCCGCGCCAAATCTAAAAGTATTGAGGCTCTGTCACAGTTCTGGCACAGTACAAGCTCCCCACCAGGAGCAGCAATTGGCAACCTTCGACAAGCGCGGCGACAAATGGCGTGCCCAAATTCGCCGCACCGGCTTCAAGCCGCAGTGCAAATCCTTCACCACCAAAGCCGCGGCCGAGAAGTGGGCGCGTGAGGTCGAGACCCGCCAGGACAAGGGCGTGGAGCCCGACACCGCCGAGCTGCGCAAGACCACCGTCGGCGACGTCCTGAAGCAGTTCCTGCGCGACGAGGTGCCCGCGCGCAAGGGCAAGCGATGGGAGACCGTGCGCATCAACTTCATGCTCAAGACCGAGTTCGCCATGCACCGGCTGGACCAGCACCTGGTCAGCGCGATGCGTGCGTGGTCCGAGCAGCGGCTGAAGGAATGCAGCCCGGCCACGGTCAACCGCGACCTGAACCTGCTGTCAGGTGTGTTCAGGATTGCCATCAAGAAGTGGGGCCTGCCCCTGCAGAAGAACCCGATCCACGACGTGGCCCGGCCGAAGGTGAGTGGGCGCACGCGCGGGCAGGTCTGGAGCGCGGAGGCGCTGGCCAAGATGCGCGAGGCCGCGGCGCTGGAGGAGCACCGCGCCGAGTCGTCCTACACCTACGTGGTGCCGGCGCTGGAGCTGGCCATTGAGTCGGCCATGCGCCTGGGCGAGGTCTGCTCGATCGAGGCGCGCAACGTCCACCTCGAACAGCGCTACGTGCTGCTGGACGAGACGAAGAATGGGGACAGCCGGCGCGTGCCGCTGTCAACGAAAGCAGCCGAAATACTCGAGCTGCTGCTCCAGGGTAAGTCCGGCGAAGACCTCGTCTTCCCCGTCAGCAAGGACGTCCTGGGCCTGCGGTTCCGCCAGCTGCGCGCCAAGGCCGGGCTGGATGGGCTGCGGTTCCACGACGCCCGCCACACGGCTGCTACGCGGGCCAGCAAGGTCTTCCACAACGTGCTCGAGCTGGCGGCATTCACCGGGCACCGCAGCCTGCAATCCTTGAAGCGGTACTACCACGCCGACGCTACGGATCTGGCCAAGCGGCTCGGGTGATTCGCTGTTCGCGAATTGCGAATGGCCGCACGCCTTGCACTTGATGCAGGGCGCCATCTCGCCGCCACAGCGTCTACATCTATGCAGGCAAACCGTGTCGTCTTGACTCATAGATGTGGTCTCTACTTGCTGGCCAGCAAGATCAGGCCCACGTTCGCGAACGCGTAGCCCAGGTAGCAGATGAACATGCCGAGGTTGCCCTTGATCGCCTGCTCGATCGCGATGTACAGGTAGATCAGGCCCACCAGGGCTATGAGCCAGGTGCTCATCGCTCGACATTTTTCTCCAACCAGGCCGCCACATCCTGAGCCCGCCACAAGACCTTGCGCCCCCCGGGCACGCGCACTCGGGGCGGTAGGGTCTCGGGGCGCCTGGTCACATCGGAGCTGATCGTCTTGGGCGACCGGTGCAGCACCTCGGCCAGCTCCTCAATGCCCAGCAGCACCAGGCTGTTGTTCACTTCTCGCATTCGCCAAACTCCTTCAACTGCTCTAGCTTCTTGTTCCACTTCCACGGCACGCGTGGCAGGTCAAACACGCTCACCGGTGACTGCGCCGCGGCCAGCTGGGCGGTGGTCCAGCGGGGCACCGGGTCCGCGGTGCTGGGCCTGCGTCGTCGGCCTTTCACGTTGGCCTCCCAGTACGCGCGGCCGGTGGGGGTGATGCGATACAGGGT
>CAYSOD010000459.1:0-3428 GCA_964432385.1 uncultured Rubrivivax sp. | reverse complement strand
CAGATGGACGGGAATCTATGTCCAAAGTGCAGGCAGTTCACGTTGAAGTTTGAGCATCCAGATACCATTTACGACTGAATGCCATATTTTCCTTTTCTCATTGTTTTAAGTCTATTTCTTGGCATTTGGTCATCACCCGCCAACGCAGGGCCAGCCTTGGCGGTCATCTCGAACAAGACCTTCATTCACGTGCGCAGCGACTTCTCAGTCGTTGAGGAGCAAGTGCTGGTGCAGCGTGTACATCACGTGGGTGCCATCGAGCTCTTGGGCAACCAGCGCATCTCGTTCAAGCCCGGCCTGGAGCAGGTAGAGGTCTTGGAGGCATGGACGCAACTGGGCGACGGGACCAAGATCGCGGTGACACCGGACCGGATCCTTGAGGAGCAGGTCGCGCGATCCGATACGGAAGTCCAGTTCACCGACCGCAAGGCCAAGGTGGTCATCTTCCCGCGGGTCGGGGTGGGCGTTGATGTCCACCTCAAGACGAGGAAAACCCGGCGCACCCCAATCTACCCGGGCATCTTCTCTCACTGGATGACGTGGACGCCTTTGATTCCGCATGTTGAAGTCGTGGTGGAGTTGCTGCATGACCCAGGCATGGACATTCGGGCTGCTGTGCGTGACCCGAGCAATGTCCTCAAGGGCGGTCAAGTCCCACTGCGCCGTGGCGACCCTGCGGGCTCTACGCGCTACAGATACACCTACGTGAACCTCGATTCAGAAAACCAAGAGCCCGATCAGGTCTCGTCGAGGGACTTTGCGCCCACCCTGCAGTTTGGAAACGTGAAGACCTGGGCCGAGGTTGCCAAAGCCTACGGGGCCCGTGCACAGCCCGTCGTCACGCCTGCCATCTCAGCCAAGGCTCGCGAAATCACGATGGGTGCACGGTCCCTGATGCAGCGTGTGGAGCGACTGCATCACTGGGTGGCCGGCAATATCCGGTATGTGTCGGTCACCCTGGAAGACGGGGGCGTGATCCCGAACCCCGCTCACAAGGTGCTGGAGCGTGGCTATGGTGATTGCAAGGACAAAGCCATCCTGCTTCAAGCCTTGCTGGCGTCGCTGGGCATCGAATCCACGGCCGTACTGATCGATGTCGAGCCAATCTATGTGCTGCCGCCTCAACCAGCAACGGCTGCTTTCGATCACGTGATCGTTTTCGTTCCGTCTCTCGGCCTGTACCTCGACCCGACGGCGGAGTATGCGAAGACCGGCACGCTACCCAAGTACTTGCTTGGCAAACCGGTGCTGCACGTGAGCGATGGCCGAATTGCCAAGACGCCAGTGGCAAGTCCGCGCACCGACTTCTCGCAGACCACCGTCAATCTGTTCATGGACGAGGCTGGCGTCATCAATGGGGACAGCACCACCACGATGCGCGGTTTTCCGGAGGTCGAGTCGCGCCACCATGTAGCCTGGGGCTTTGGCAAGGGTGAGAGAAGCTTCGTGAACCGACTCTTGTCAAGAACACAGGAGGTCGGCACGGGCGAGATACGGGCGCAGCCGGAAAAGTTGGATGTCCCGTGGACCGTTCACACATCCTTCGAACTCGAGCCCTTGGTCAATCGACCGGGACCGGCGGCATTTCGGTTGCCGTTGGGGCTGGCACCCGGACGCATCTTCTCCTTGGCCTCCAGAGCAGTGGATACGGACCGAAAGCGAGCGTTCGTCTGTGAGTCCGTTCGGCACGACGAGACGATCAGCCTGGAACTTCCCGACGGGCAAGCCGTCCAGGCCATCCCGCCGTCTGTGACGTTCCGCCAGGGAGCTCTTTCCTACAGTGCGCAGTACAGCCTCAACGGAAGGAAGCTCACGGCAAGTCGTACCTTTGTTGCTGACCGCAAGCAGCCGATCTGCCAGCCCAAGGACGAGCAGGACTGGCTGGCCTTCCGTCAGGTGCTGCTGCGCGATCTACGGGGCCAGGTCGTTTTGCGCTGAGCACCTGCCGCGTGAAATCAGGTTCCCTGACCATGGAGTTCATCGGCCACTTCAGCCCCTGGAGAAGCGAATTCAGGCCTTGCTGGCACTGCAGGTACTTCGACGGCATGGCCTCCGATGGCAGCGCTGCCTTGTGCGCCGCCTTAGACACAGCAAGACTCAGATCGTCAGCCGTCAATGGGTGCAGCCAGTGGGAGCGCGAGCCTGGCTCGGATGATGAATCGGGGCCACCTGCCTGCTCATAGATTGCCTGCAGCGACCTTCCACACCGTCCTGACCAAGGTCATCGACATGGCGGTACTTCGGGCGTAAGCTGGCCTTGGCGTGACCTGGATCTTGAGTGCGGCCTTTAGGCCGCTCTATTTTTCCACCTTTTCGTCCCGATCCCGGGAATCGCTAACCGCCCAAGAGAACCGGACGGGAGAACCAATCGGTGCGATGCGCGGTCGCAGAGAGTGTTCAACCCTGTGGTTCAGGGCAGCAGGCTTGAGGATCGCGGCCGACGGGTCCGAGGCCTGTCCCAGCAGCAGGAGTCGCGCGCAAACCTGACGGTTGTAGCTCGGCCAAGTCTTGTCGCCCAAGTCCTGTCAGCCACCGCGCCCTGCCAAGTACCCGCCGCAGCGCCACACCGGGGGGGTTAGCGTGAGAGCGGTATGATCAACTATCGTCTTTACGCGTTGTTGGCCAAACCGGCAGCCTCTGGACGTATCACTTTGCGACTCCGTCGCCTTTTGGCTCTCAGAGCAGCAGCCAACCGAGCCACCTCGCTCACGCAGGCCCCTCGCCTGCAATCCTGATTGCACACGATTTCAAGTAAAGCCATTTCCATGGGCGAATACCTCGTTTCGCCCACGACACGCCCCACCGACTGCGGTCGCTTCCGTGCCTCCTTCTCGGTCCAACGCTCTAAGGGCGAAGGCAGCTACTGCCGAGTGTTCAGGTCGAACACGACGTTCGCGTCACGCGATGCGGCCCTACTGTTCGCCGTCACCCAAGGGTGGCTGCAGACCTGCATGCCCAATCCCCCTTCGTGCTGACGACTATTCGCCGCAGCAGTTCTCGAACTGATTCGACCTCGCGGACTTCCGGTTCGCACGCATGCATCGCGATTGATGCGTCCTGACTCAATGAAAGGCTCATCATGAGCACCAAGATCTTCGTGGGCAACCTGCCCTTTTCCGTCACCGACTCAAGCCTCAGAAGCAACTTCGGCGAGTTCGGCAAAGTGTCCTCCGCCAAGGTCATGATGGACCGCGACACCAACAAGTCCAAAGGCTTCGGTTTTGTTGAGATGGTGTCGGCCGAGTCTGCCCAGGCCGCGATCAACGGCTTGAATGGCCTGTGCGTCGATGGCCGCACCATCAGCGTGAGTCTGGCGCGTCCCCGTGAAGACCGCGCCACCGCGGGCGGCTACGGCTCCCAGGGCTACCGCGCCTCCAACCGCTCGGACGTAGGCTATGGAACGGATGGCTTTGGCGGCCGAGGCTGAT
>CAYSOD010000458.1:0-3441 GCA_964432385.1 uncultured Rubrivivax sp. | reverse complement strand
CGCACGGCCTCCGGCGGCGCGAACAGCACGTTCGGGTCCAGGTTGCCCTGCAAGGCCACACGATGGCCGACCTTGGCACGTGCGGCGCCCAGATTGACCGTCCAGTCCAAGCCCACCACGTCGGCGCCGATGTCGGCGATCTGCTCCAGCCACAGCCCGCCGCCCTTGGTGAAGACGATCACCGGGATGCGCTGGCCGTCCTTCTCGCGCTGCAGCGTCTGCACCACCTGCTGCGTGTAGCGCAGGCTGAAGCGCTGAAAGGCGCCATCGGCCAGCACACCCCCCCAGCTGTCAAAGACCATCACGGCCTGTGCGCCAGCCTCGATCTGCGCATTCAGGTACGCCGCCACAGCACGGGCGTTCACGTCCAGGATGCGCTCCATCAGGTCAGGCCGCCCGTAGAGCATGGACTTCACCAGCCGGTAGTCGTCCGAGCCCGCGCCTTCGACCATGTAGCAGGCCAGCGTCCAGGGGCTGCCGGAAAAGCCGATCAGCGGTACACGCCCGTTCAGCGCCCGGCGGATGGAGGTGACGGCGTCGGTCACGTAGCGCAGCTTGTCCAGGTCCGGCACCTGCAGCGCCGCCACCGCCGCCTCGTCCCGCACTGGGTGGGCAAAGCGCGGGCCCTCGCCCTGGGCAAAGCTCAGGCCCAGGCCCATGGCATCCGGCACGGTGAGGATGTCGCTGAAGAGGATCGCAGCGTCCAGCGGGTAGCGCTCCAGCGGCTGCAGCGTCACCTCGGTGGCGTAGTCCACATTGGTGGCCAGGCCCATGAAGCTGCCCGCCTTGGCGCGGGTGGCGCAGTACTCGGGCAGGTAGCGGCCGGCCTGGCGCATCAGCCACACAGGCGTGTGGGCCGTAGGCTGGCGCAAACATGCGCGCAGGAAGGTGTCGTTTTGGAGGGCTGCAAACATCAGGCGATTATGGCCACGGGGGCTGACGGCAATGACGCGATTGACGAGACTGCAAAGGCCCAAGGGCCCTGGGGTTCATCAGGGCGATCCCCGAGGACACAGGCTGCGCCAGGTCAGGGCCGCTTCGGTGCGCTCAGCCGCACAATCTGTGGCATGCACATCGGCATCCTCACTGGCGGCGGCGACTGCCCGGGCCTGAACGCGGTGATCCGCGCGGCCACGCTGGAACTGCTGCACGCCGGGGTGCAGGTCACCGGCATCGAGCGGGGCTTTCTGGGGCTCATGCGCGGCCAGATGAGGCGCCTGCACGCGCCCGACGTGGACGACATCCTCGACCAGGGCGGCACCATCCTGGGCACGCACAACCGGGCCGACCCCTTCCACGACTTCGCCCTCGGCGGGGCGGACGTGTCGGCACAGGTGCTGACCTGCGCCCGGCAGGCCGGGCTGGACGGCGTGCTGGCCATCGGCGGCGACGGCACCATGGGCATCGCAGCGCGCCTGCACGCGCTGGGCCTGCCCATGATTGGCGTGCCCAAGACCATCGACAACGACATTGCACTGACCGAACGCACCTTCGGCTTTGACAGCGCCGTGGCCGTGGTGGCCGAAGCCATCGGCCGCCTGCGCACCACCGCCCGCAGCCACGGCCGCGTGATGATCGTGGAGACCATGGGGCGCTATGCGGGCTGGATCGCCCTGGAAGGCGGCATTGCCGGCGGAGCCGATGTCATCCTGCTGCCCGAACTGCCTTTCGAGCCCGAGCGGGTCCTGCACTGCTGCCGCAGGCGGGAGGCTGCACCCGGCTCGGCCGGGCGCGATGGCAGCACCATCATCTGCATCGCCGAGGGCTGCGCGCCGGCCGGGGGGGCGATGACGGTGGCCCACACCGTGGCCGACAGCCCGGACCCGGTGCGTCTGGGCGGTGTGGGCGAGCGGCTGCGCGCCATGTTGGAACCGCACCTGCAGTCCGAAGTGCGCACCACGCTGCTGGGCCACGTGCAGCGCGGCGGCATGCCCACCGCTTACGACCGCGTGCTGGCCACACGCTTCGGCCATGCCGCAGCTCAGCTCGCCGTGCAGCAGCGCTTCGGGCGCATGGTGGCCCTGCAGTCAGACACCTGCGTGAGCGTGCCGCTGGCGGAGGTGGCCGGCCGTACCCGCCACGTGCCGACGGGCCACCCGCTGGTGGAGGCCGCGCGCGGTCTGGGCGTGTGCCTGGGGTGGCGTGACAATCCCAGCAGGTTTGGCCGTGGGCGCTCCGCGATACGCCGTTCCGGGCTTGAATCTCCCACGTCGGCCCCACCTTGTGAAATCTGTTCAACGCCTTACTGGAAAGCGAGCACCGCATGTCGGCACGTCTTGAGTCCTCCCTGTCGCGGCGCTGGCTGGCCGCCTTGATGCTGGCCGCCGTCACCCTGCTGTCGGGCTGCGGCTACAACCAGTTCCAGACCCTGGACGAACAGACCAAGGCCGCCTGGTCCGAGGTGCTGAACCAGTACCAGCGCCGCGCCGACCTCATTCCCAATATCGTGGCCACGGTCAAGGGGGAAGCCAACTTCGAGCAGGAAACGCTGACCAAGGTGGTGGAGGCGCGCGCGCGGGCCACCTCCATTCAGGTCACGCCGCAAACCCTCAACGACCCGCAGGCGTTTGAGCGCTTTCAGAAGGCGCAGGGCGAACTCGGCAGCGCGCTGGCCCGGCTGCTGGTGGTCAGCGAGAACTACCCCAACCTGAAGGCCAACCAGGGCTTCCAGGATCTGCGCGTGCAATTGGAGGGCACCGAGAACCGCATCACCGTGGCACGCAACCGCTACATCAAGGCCGTGCAGGAGTACAACGTGCTCGTGAGGCAGTTCCCGTCCAACCTGACGGCCATGGTGTTCAGCTACGCGGTCAAGCCCAGCTTCACGGTGCAGAACGAAGCCGCCATCTCGGCGCCGCCGGCGGTGAGCTTTGACAAGCCCGCGAGCCCGGCGCCTGCGGCGTCCAAGTAACGAGCCTCCATGCGCCCGGACCACGGCTTCAGTCCGGCGACCCCAAGCCGGCCGCTGCACACACTGGCCACCTGGGTGATGATGGTGGCGCTGAAACTGCTGAGCGTCTGGGCGCTGCTGTCGCTGTTCAGCGGCCCGGCGCGGGCGCAGGACCTGGTGCCCGTGCCCGCCCTGACGGCGCGCGTGATGGACGCCACGTCCACCTTGTCGCCCGGGCAGCGCGAGGCCCTGGAGGCCAAGCTCGCCGCCTTCGAAGCGAAGGCGGGCCCGCAGATCGTGGTGCTGATCGTGCCCAGCACCCAGCCCGAAGATATTGCGGCCTTCACCCAGCGGCTGGGCGAAACCTGGAAGATCGGCCGACGCGCCGTGGGCGACGGGCTGCTGGTCGTGGTGGCCAAGAACGACCGGCGCTTGTGGATCGCCCCGGCCAAGGCGCTGGAAGGTGCTGTGCCGGATCTGGCAGCACGGCAGATCGCGCGAGAAATCATCACGTCCGCCTTCAAGACCGGGGAATACGCCGGCGGTTTGGA
>CAYSOD010000457.1:0-3449 GCA_964432385.1 uncultured Rubrivivax sp. | reverse complement strand
GCCTGCTCGAACTGAGCCGCCAGCGCCTGCGCCCGGCGCTGAGTGAAGGCAGCCACATCACCTGCCCGCGCTGCAACGGCACCGGCCACATCCGCGACACCGAATCCTCGGCGCTGCAGATCCTGCGCATGGTCCAGGAAGAGGCGATGAAGGACAACACCGCCGCCGTGCACGTGCAGGTGCCGGTGGAGGTCACGTCGTTCCTGCTGAACGAGAAGCGCACCGAGATCACCAAGATCGAACTCAAGCAGCGCGTGACCGTGCTGCTGGTGCCCAACAAGCACCTGGAGACGCCGAACTACAAGCTGGAGCGCCTGCGCCACGACGACCCGCGGCTGGAGAGCTACCGCGCCAGCTACACCATGATCGAGGAGCCGGACGACGAGGTGGGCATCACGCGCCGCCGCGACGCCAGCGACAAGGGCAAGGCCAAGCAGGAGCCCGTGATCAAGGGCGTGCTGCCGGATCAACCGGCCCCACCGCCGGTGCCCAAGCCCGCCGCACCGCCAGCGCCCGCCGCCCCGGCACCCACGGTGGCAGTCGCACCAGCGCCCACGGTCCCACCAGCCGCGCCTGCTGCGTCTGGCGGAGGGTTGTTCGGCTGGGTGCGCAAGCTGTTTGGCGGCAGCGCCGCGCCGGCGCCGGCAGCGCCAACCAGCAGCGCAGTACAGCCCGCGCCGGCACCGGCCGCCCCCGCCACACCCACCGCGCCTGACAACGGGGACAAGAGGGAAGGCCGACGCGGTGGCCGCGGTGGCCGCCCTGAACGAGGTGATCGAGGCGATCGTGCTGACCGGGGAGGCCGAGAAGGTCGTGAAGGGCGAGGCCGAGGCGGCGAGCGCAGCCCGCGCCGGGATGAAGCCGCTGAGGGAACTGCCGCTGCGCCCGAGGTGCGGGAGGAACGGCCACGCCGCGGCGAAAGAGCGGAGCGTGGCGACCGATCTGACCGCAGCGAGCGGGCAGATCGAGCCGAGCGCGAGGCCGTTACGGGTGTTGAAACTGCCGCCTCCTTGGTGGACGGCAGCATCAGCCAGGCCGCCGGTGAAGCGGCCGACGCCGACCGCGAGAACCGGCGCCGCCGCCGTCGCGGCGGACGAGGCGGCCGTGACCGCGATGACACGGTTGGGGCTGAAGAAGGCGCCACCGCCGAGACCACGGGTGGCGTGGGCAGTGCGACCGGGGCGGCAACAACTGCTGAGACCGACGCCGACGGCAACCGCGACAAGGCCACGGAAACTTCGGCTGCGGAGGGCGAAGACCGCGAAGGCAGCCGACGTCGAGGCCGTGGGCGGGATCGGTTCCGCCGCGAACGTCGGCCGGACGGGGAGAACGGCACCGAAGTCAGCCTCGAAGCTGCCGTGGACGGCGCCACCACCGTAACAGCGGCTGACGCGCAGGTCGCCCAGGCGGAACAACCGTCTGAAGCGGATACGGGCGCAGCCACGCCTGCAGTGGCCGGCGAATCGGCAGCAGCCGCCGTGATGATGGGCGAGCCTGGGGTGGTCGAGCAGGTGACGCCGCCAGCCACCGAGCCGGCCTTGGCACAGAGCGAGCCCAAAGTCTCACCGGCGGACACGCCTGTACCGACTGCAGCGCCCCGCGCGGTGGTCGAACCCTATGTGCTGCCGCTGGCGCAACTGCACCAGATCGCCGAGGGCGCCGGCCTGCAGTGGGTCAACTCCGACGCCGAGAAGATCGCCGCGGCACAGGCAGCGATGGCTGCGCAGCCCCAGCCCGTGCGCGTGCCCCGTGAGCGCAAGCCCGTGGTGGTGGTGGACGAGGGCCCGCTCGTGCTGGTGGAGACCCGCAAGGATCTGTCCCAGTTGAAGCTGCCCTTCGAGACGACAGCCGCTCAGGGCCCGGCCTGAAGGGGCGTCACACAGCCCAGCGGAAGATGCCGGTTCGCCCTGGCGTCTTCCTAGGGCCGCCTGCCCGAAGGCGAGGGGGCATCGCCACGGCTCGGAGACACTCTATCGGACCCTCTGGTGGCCCTCAAGGCAGGCGCGCCAAGGCCTGCTGGTAGACCGGCTCGCGCATCAGTTCATCCCAGGCCCACGGCGTGGTCTCGGGCAGCAGCGCCAGGCGCCGGGCTTCGCTGTCGATGTCGGGTGCCCAACGCCCATCAGCCTGGCGGGCCTGTAGGCCGTCCAGCAACTCATCCACGGCTCGCCCACCCTCGACCTGGGACTGGTTGCACATCAGCACCATGTCGCAGCCCGCGTGCAGAGCCAAAGCAGCCGCATCGGCGTAGCTCAGGGACCGACCTTCCACGTGCCGCGCGCCCTCCATGGTCAGGTCGTCGCTGAAGATGGCCCCCGTGAAGCCCAGGCGGCCGCGCAGGATGTCCTGCAGCCAGCGTGAGGAGAACCCCGCAGGACGCTTGTCCACCTTGGGGTAGACCACGTGTGCCGGCATGACGGCCGTCAGGCTGGTGGACAGCCACTCATAGGGCTTGGCATCGTCAGCCAGGATGTGCTTGAGCAAGCGGCGGTCCACGGGCACATCCACGTGGCTGTCGGCCGCCACAAAGCCATGACCGGGGAAGTGCTTGCCGCAGTTGGCCATGCCCGCCCGCAACAGGCCGTGCATCACGCTCTTGGCCAGCAGCGCCACCACCCTTGGGTCGCGGTGGAAGGCCCGATCACCGATCACGCCACTGGGCCCATGGTCCAGGTCCAGCACGGGCGTGAAGCTGAGGTCCACACCACAAGCACGCAGTTCCGCCCCCAGCACGTAGCCCACGGCCGTGGCGGCGTCGGTGGCTGCCATCGCGTCACGCATCCACGCTTCGCCCAACTGGCGCATGGGCGGCAGGTGGGTGAAGCCGTCAGTGCGAAAACGCTGCACCCGTCCTCCCTCATGATCCACGCAGACCAGCAGATCCGGCCGGATGGCCTTGGCTTCTGCCACCAGGGCGGTCAGTTGACGTCGATCGACCCAGTGACGGGCGAACAGGATCATCCCCCCCGTCAAGGGATGGGCCAGGCGCCTGCGGTCGTTTTGGTCCAGAGTCGTGCCAGCGATGTCCAGCACGACAGGGGCATGGGGCGAAGGCGATGGGGTCATGGGTTCACTCCAGGGTCTCGACAACGACAAAGGCCGCCGCGTATTCAGACTCGTCGGTCACGCTGACATGAGCTCGCAGGCCGCGCTGCACGAACCAGTCGGCCAGCGCACCCCGTAAAGCGATCTCGGGCTTGCCACTGCGTGCCTTGACGATCTCGCAGTCGCGCCAGGTCATGGGCATGCGCATGCCCAGCCCAATGGCCTTGGAAAAGGCCTCCTTGGCTGAGAAGCGGGTGGCCAGGTAGCGTACGCCGCGCACGGGCACCGCCGCGCTGCGTGCGCGGAACACCTCGATTTCGTGCGGGCCCAGCACCTTCTCGGCAAAGCGCGTGCCGCGCCGGGCCAGCGTGGCCTCGATGCGGCGGATGTCGCAGATGTCGGTG
>CAYSOD010000456.1:0-3454 GCA_964432385.1 uncultured Rubrivivax sp. | reverse complement strand
CACCAGCTCCGGCGGTGGGGTGATTGGGTGCTCAGTCATTGGCACCCTCCAGCTCGTCGGCGATGGTGAGGAGTTGGGAGCGAGTGCGTTGGCGTTGACTTACCCGTGCCCACATCTGCATTTCCAAAACCGAATCTTCGTTTGGCACTGGTTCTTGTTCTTCCGGCACCACCAGATCCGCAGCAGCGCGCAGGGCGGCGGCGATTAAGTGCTGTGTATCGCAGTCGGGCTCAGTGTTGTCGCAGACAGCATCCAGCACCGCCTGCGCGGCGGGGGAGAGTTGATTAGTCATAAAACCCAAAACAAAGAACAAGTAATACCAATTAGCACCCACATGCAACAACTCACGTTGCCACAAGCTGTGTGAAATAGTCCCGAAGTTGAGCCCAGTCCACGCGCACGGTGTGTCGCTGCCAGCTCACGGCACCCGCGGGGGCGACGATCTCGGTGTGCTGCACCGTCTGGAAGCGATAGCCACAACTCGGGCAGTCGCGCCGGCGGTAGAAGTGACCCTCCGCTGATCGCGACGTGCGGTTCACGTCGGTGGTAAGGCAGCCGCACTCGGGGCAGGGTGGGCCTGAGCGGTTCACTCCCATCAGTCCAACCAGGCGTCGGGGGCGTCGGGGCTGGCCGTCGGGCGCAGCGGTGAGGTGGCCCAGCGGGCTGTGGCGCCCAGGGCCAGGCCCAGGACGATGGCAAGCAATGCGTAACGCTTCATGACGTAGGGGCGGGGTTGGCGGAAAGCCGCGAAGCGGCGGCGCGCAGCAGCTGCGCTTTGCGCTCGTCGATCAGGTGCGCGGAGGACACGGTCGAGCAGGCACCGCCCTCGGGGAGGCAGATGCGGTAGCAGTCGTGGCCGTGGCTGTCGACGTAGTACTCGACGCTGAGGTC
Source organism: uncultured Rubrivivax sp. (assembly GCA_964432385.1). Lineage (GTDB taxonomy): Bacteria > Pseudomonadota > Gammaproteobacteria > Burkholderiales > Burkholderiaceae_C > Rubrivivax. The sequence continues at coordinate 2,563 of CAYSOD010000456.1, read as the reverse complement.
GTCGGCCGTCATGGCATCAGGCCGGCGCACAGGGCCCGGCGGGTGCGGGTGCGGAAGAAGTCGCTCAGCTCCGGTTCGTTGGCCATCAGCAGCCGTGCATAAAGCGCGGAGTAGTTGTTGTTGATCTTCCACTCCTGGCACTTATCAGTCGTCTGCAAAGCGCGGTGGAAGCGGACCACCTCGAACAGGGCCTTGATCCCGTAGTGCGTGCGGCCCTTGCTGCGGAGGTGCAGCGCGTGGTCGCGCAGCTCCGTGTACACGCGAGGGTTCGAGACATGAAACGCCCAGAAGTCCCTCTCGATCCGGTCGGGCTCGTGGGCCGGCGGCGTGGGGGTGGAGGTCATGCGGCCTCGGGGGCGTACTTCTGCGCCAGGCCGGTGTAGAGGCCGTGGTGCTCGTGGTCGTGGCGGTCGCGGCCGTCGAGCACGTAGAGGTCGTCGAGGCGGTCCTGGCGGGCCTGCTGGACCAAAGGGTCGCAGGGCATCTCGACACGGTTGGGGGTAAGGGTCATCGCAGAAACGAATTGGACAGTGAGGACAAGTTGTAAGAATCTACAGTGCGAGTTCTGCTACTCAGTTCGTAGCAATCGCTTCAATCTGCGCTGGTACGCCTTTGCCCTGGCTCGGTCGTAGCTGGTGATGTGCCAGTGGCCACACCAGGGGCAGGAGTATGCAGATCCTGCATAGCCGCGCCGGCGAATGAAGGCGACGGCCTCGGGGCGGCTCGTGTAGGCGGCCTTGGTGCTGCACATTGCGCGAGAACGCTGCAGAAAGTCGGCATCGGATAGCTCCAGCGGGTTGATGTGGGGTGCAGCGCTCACTCGTCCTCGGCTGAGAGGAGCTGTGAAAGGCGGTCGGAGTTGTCGCGCAGGACCTTGGTAGAGCGGCCGGCGCGATCGACGGCGGAGGCTGTGTCGCCCACGGCGCTGAGAAGCGGGCCGGCAACAGGGGCGAGCTCCTGGCAGTAGGACGCCAGGGAGGTCCAGAAGGTGGCAGTCATGGTCGCTGAGAAGGCGAGGTGTGGATGAGAAAGGCGCGGGACGGCTCAGTCGGGCACCACCGCTACAGCCGGGCCGGCCAACCCGTACCAGGCGGCCAGGAAGCCGTCGTCAGCACGGAGTGTGAAGCGACGGCGTGGAGAACGTGCCGGCAGGCACATAGCGGTTGGAGCAGCCGCGGTTGCGGAGATTGGCATTGGCTTTCAGGATTTCAGCTTGTGTTGCGAAGGTCGTGTACAAGGCGACACCGGTATCGATCTGGATGAACTCGAACGCAGCAAAGCCAGCCATGGTGCAATCCATGAGCAGGGGGGTACGGAAAGTGCGGAGCACGACCTGCCCTGGATGGCGGTCTCGGCTCACCTGATCCAGTTTGGCGGGCCAGGGGCGTTGAGGGAAGCGCAGCTCGTCAGGCGTCGCCGGGGCCCTGGATGGTGTACCGCCCTGATTGCGGGGCTTCGACTGGCACACCTGGGTTCTCGGCGATGGCGGTCAGCAAGTGGTTCTGGTACTGGTCCATGCGCGTGAAGTGCGCGATGGCGTCGATCCAGTCGGTGTCGATCTCGTCCTCGGATTCGACCCGGTCGTAGCTCGCGGCCAGGGCGGTGGAGCTCAGCGACCGCCAGGTGTTGACGATGGTCGTCAGCATCTGGGCGAAGGCCGTGTCGCTCAGCTCGCCCTTGAGGAGCTCGGCATGCACCAGGCGCACCAGGCGCTGGTCGCGGGGCTCGAGGGTGTCGAAGCCCTTGTGCAGGATCGTCAGCGTCGCCTCGCTGGAGCCCTCGATCAGGGCTTGCGGGGTGTCAGGGATGGCCATCGGGGCCTGGCATGGGAAACTGGGTGGGCATGGTCGGTTGACTCACAGCGCCGGTCGTGTGGATGAGCGCGCCGGGCCTGAGAAACCCGGCGCTTTTTGTCGCCTACGCCTTGCGCACGCGGTAGGTCACGATGTGGGCGCCGGCGGCGTCCATCTCCTGCACGGTCAGCTCGCCGCGGTTGAAGCGGTCGCGATCGTCACGGGGCAGCTTGGGCAGCGTCACCTCGCTGACGGTCTCGGCGTAGGAGGCCAGCCAGTAGGGGAGGTGCCCGTACACCTGGCGGTGCAGGATGTCCTCGGGTCGGACGTAGTCCTGGCGGTCGCCGCTGACGCCTTTCTCGGCCAGCCAGGCCAGGATTGATTCGTTGCTGAAAGTGATAACAGGTGCTGCAGACATAGATGTCACGAATGAACGGAGCGCGGAGCGGCTCGCTTCAGAGTGCCGCGAATGCGAGGGGCTGGTCTTACGGCGGTGCCGGCCAGCCGCGTCACACCAGGGCCAGGCAAGCCTCGCGGGCGCGGGCGATGCGTTTGGCCGAGGAGCCGCCCCAGAGGGACTCGAGGCGGGCGCGGGTGCGCTCGGTTTCGTCCTTCGCACGACCGCTGTCGTGGGTCTCGGCCTGGGTGATGGCGTTGAACAGGCCGTAGAGCGTGCCGGCGCAGCCGGGCAGGTCGCGGATGCCCAGGCCGGTGTCGCCGGCGTAGTGGCCGCGGATCGTGGCGACCTCGGGGAGGTCGGCAATCGTGCG
>CAYSOD010000455.1:0-3455 GCA_964432385.1 uncultured Rubrivivax sp. | reverse complement strand
CCTGGGCAGCTATTTCTACAGCCGCGACATCGGCCGCATCTTCCGCGTGGCCGAGGCCCTGGAGTACGGCATGGTGGGCATCAACACCGGCCTGATCTCCACCGCCGAGGTGCCGTTTGGCGGCGTGAAACAGTCTGGCCTGGGACGCGAAGGCTCGCGTCACGGCATCGAGGACTACGTGGAGATGAAGTACCTGGCCTTGGGCGATCTGCACAAATGACAACGGCCGCACCCGATGCAGATCGAGGTGCAGCCGCGTTCAGGCCAATACCTAGGCAACTGGAGCGGGTGAAGGGAATCGAACCCTCGTATGAAGCTTGGGAAGCTGCCGTTCTACCATTGAACTACACCCGCAGCGCGGCCTGATTGTAGCGAGCAGCAGCCGTCGATGAAGCGCGCTGCGCGATCACTCACCAGGCTCAACTCACCAATCCAAGCTGCCGGTGCACAACCTGAGGGACCGAAATTTCCGTCATGAGCTACGAGACCCCCGGCTCCGAAAGCGCTTCCGTGCACCCGCCCATCAGGAGTTTCGTGCGCCGGGCCGGCCGCATGGGGACAGGGCAGCAACGTGCCCTGGAAACGCTAGCGCCGAGGTACGTGCTGCCCTTTCAGCGCGATCAATTGGACTGGACCAGCACTTTCGGCCGCACCGCTCCAACGGTTCTGGAGATCGGATTCGGCATGGGCGGCGCCACCGCCGCCATCGCAGCAGCGCAGCCCGACACCAACTTCATCGGTGTGGAGGTCCACGAGCCTGGGGTGGGCGCCCTGCTGAAGCTGATCGACGAAGGCCAACTGCACAACCTTCGCATCATTCAGCATGACGCCGTGGAAGTGCTGACACATATGGTGCCGCCCCACTCGCTGGCGGGCGTGCACATCTACTTCCCTGACCCCTGGCACAAGAAACGCCACCACAAACGCCGGTTGATCCAAACCGAGTTTGTGAGCACACTCGTCATCCACTTGGCCCCAGGCGGCTACCTGCACTGCGCCACGGACTGGGAGCCTTACGCCCAGCAGATGCTGGAAGTGCTGTCAGCCGAGCCGCAACTTTGCAACACCTGTGTCGGCTATGCGCCGCGTCCGGACTGGCGCCCCCTCACCAAATTCGAGCAGCGCGGCATGAACCTCGGGCATGGGGTGTGGGACTTGGTCTTCAAGACCAGACAGTAACAGCGGCGGGTATCAATCAGGTGGAACCCATGCTCGCCCGCTACATCAATCTGCAATCTGCGAGCGGACGGCGCGCCTCCCTCGAGGCCAACGTCCGGGCGCTGCCACCAGGTCAATGGGCGTTGGAGCGCTTCGAGGCCATTGACGCACTCCACTCAAACTGCCGCCAAACGCCTGGGCGTATCAGCGACCGAGAGAAAGCCTGCTTCCTGAGTCATCGAACGCTGCTCTCAGAGATGCTTGAGTCAGCCGGTACTCAACCGTTCATGGTTTGGGAAGACGACGTGCTGGTGGGCCGCAGCACTCATGAAGCCGTGGCCCGCTTCATGGCTCAAGCGACGCCTGACTCGTGGGACATTCTGTACACCGACTTGATCGTGCCGGACCTGGTCAGCATGTTGGAGTTGCTGGTCAGCAGCCGACAACTGAGACCTCGCAGTGAGTTTGAAGTTCTGGACTTGAAAGGCAGGTCGTTTGCGGGCACTTCAGCGTACATCGTGAACCCCAGGAAACTTCAGAGAGTGGTGGCGCTTCTGCAGGCCTTCGATAGGCTGGACGAGCCGTTCGATCTTTTGCTGCGACGGTTCATCCACCAAGGTGTCCTCAAAGGTTTCGCGCTGTTTCCCTTTGTGACCACGGTGTCTGAGGTCTCACTGCAGTCGCAGATCCAACCCGACAGCATCTCTGGCACCGACCTCGCCTGGACCCTATTCCGCCGCTTGATGTGGATGGAATGCGAGGTGGAAGAGCTCTACCCCATGTGCAACCGACTGTCCAGCCTGCACCCAGACCCAGAGTCCAGCGTCATGGGTGTCATCACTGCTGCGCTGATCTCACCGCAGTTCAAGCCGAAGTAACTCGTCCGGCAGGGCGCCTTACCCCCGCTGCTTATCCCCAAAAACCTTCGTCGCCTCCCGAGCCAATCGTCATCAGCCAGGTTGTGACGGGTTCAGTTTGCTGTCTTGACGACGTACAGCTGGTACAGGGGAGCCGACAGAATGCGGACCTTTGATCCGTACACCGTGGTGAAGGCATCGATGGCGATCTTGGGAGCCATCAGCAGATCGTGAGTAGGGTCACCCGACCACAGGTAGTCGTCGAAGACGATGACGCCACCCACCCTCAACAACCTGAAGGCCAAGACGGCGTCCCAGAGGACATCGGCGGCTTGGTGGGAGCCATCGACGTAGACCATGTCGAAACGACCAGCACCCTGCTCGCACAAGAGCTTCGGCAAGGCCTCTGACGAACGAGCTCTGTGCACTTCGACCCTCACCGGGTAACGGCTTGAACGAACTGCGGTGTTGACGTTGGACTGGAACCGGCTTTCAACCAGTTTCATGTCGGCGGCGGCGGGCGATCCAGTCTGATGCTCGCGACCGCCCTGCCATGTGTCGATGCAATGCAATTCAAGTGGTCTTGCATCAGCAATCTGCTGGATCAGAAAGCATGCGCTTGCACCCTCGAAAGACCCGATCTCGAGGACCCTTGACGGCGCCAACTGAACGAGCAGGTCGCGCCACACGCCCTTGACAGCATCGTTGAACCAGTGATTGGAGAACTGGTAGCCAGCAAGTGGTGTCTCGGGCGACGTGCCCTGAGCGCTGGGACTCACGCCTTCCACTCCACCCACCCCATATGAGACGTCAACAACACCACCAGCCCGAACACAATCCGATACCACGCAAAAACTGTGAAATCGTGAGTCGAAACATACCGTATCAGCCACCGAATGCACAACCACGCGCTGAAGAAGGCGAAGACGGTGCCTATCGCAAACATGGGCAAGTCTGACCACTGCAGCAACTCACGCTGCTTCCACACTGAGTAGGCGCCTGCGCCCATCAACGTAGGGATGCCGAGAAAGAAGCTGAACTCGGTGGCGCACTTGCGCGAGAAGCCAAACATCATCGAGCCGATGATGGTGGCACCTGAGCGGCTGGTGCCAGGGATGAGCGCCAGACATTGCACCAGCCCAACCTTCAGGGCGTCCAGACCGCTCATCTGGTCTACGGTCTCCACCCGGGCGCGTCGGCGGCCCTCAAGGTCGCGCTCGCCGAACTGGCTGCGGTGGCGCCGTTCCACCCACAGGATGATCACGCCCCCGATGATGAAGGCCAGCGCCACGGGCACCGGGTGGAACAGGTAGGTCTTGACGAGCTTGCCGAACAGCAGCCCCAGCACCGCCGCCGGGATGAAAGCCACCAGCAGATTCAAGAAGAATCGCTGAGCCGCCGGCTCGCTGCCCAGCCCCTTCACCGCGCCCAGCAGACGCA
>CAYSOD010000454.1:0-3467 GCA_964432385.1 uncultured Rubrivivax sp. | reverse complement strand
GCGCGAGTTGTCACAACGCAGCGATGCCACCAGCGCCAGCGCCCGCTCCAGCGCGGCGGCCGCCGCCGCGCGCACCGTGCTGGCCGACCGCTGGGCCGTCACGCAGGCCGCGGACGCCAAGCGCGGTGCCCGCCGGCGCGTGCACTACCTGTCCATGGAGTTCCTGATGGGCCGGGCCATGCACAACGCGCTGGCCGCCTTGAAGGTGGACGATCACCTGCCCGACCTCCTGGGCACGGGCGCGCCCAGCCTGACCGAACTGGTGGAACACGAGCCCGACGCGGCGCTGGGCAATGGCGGCCTGGGCCGGCTGGCGGCCTGCTTCCTGGACAGCTTTGCGACGCTGGGCCTGCCCTCCTTCGGCTACGGCCTGCGTTACGAGCATGGCATGTTCATGCAGGTCATCCAGGACGGCCGGCAGGTGGAGCAGCCCGACGAGTGGCTGCGCCACGGCAGCCCCTGGGAGCTGATGCGTCCGGAGCTGCGCTACTTTGTGGGTTTCGGCGGCATGGTGCAGAGCTCGGGTGGCCACCGCCGCTGGGAGCCGGGCGAGACCCTCATCGCCCAGGCCTACGACTTCATCGTCCCCGGCCACGGCACCACGCATGTCTCCACCCTGCGGCAGTGGAACGCCCAGGCCTCGCGGCCCATCGACCTGGCCACCTTCTCGCGCGGCGAGCATGCCGCCTCGGCCCAGCACCTGTACAGCGCCGACGCGCTGAACTGGGTGCTCTACCCTGACGACAGCACGCCCGCCGGCCGCGAGCTGCGGCTGCGCCAGGAGTTCTTCCTCGTCAGCGCCTCGCTGCAGGACATGCTGGCGCGCCACCTGCGCGAGCAACCCGACTTGAGCAGCTTCGGCCGCCTGAACGCGGTGCATCTGAACGACACCCACCCCGCGCTGGTGCCGGCCGAGCTGATGCGCCTGCTGATGGACGAGCACGGCCTGGAGTGGAGCGACGCCTGGCGCGTCACGCAGCAGGCGGTGAGCTACACCAACCACACCCTGATGCCCGAGGCGCTGGAGTGCTGGAGCTTGCCGCTGTTCGAGCGCATGCTGCCGCGCCACCTGGAGATCGTCTACGAGATCAACGCCCGCTTCCTGGCCGAGGTGCGCGCGCGTTTTCCCGGCGACGAAGGCAAGGTGGCGCGCATGTCGCTCATCGACGAGAACGGTGAGCGCCGCGTGCGCATGGCCTCGCTGGCCGTCGTGGCCTCGCACAAGGTGAATGGCGTGTCGGCGCTGCACTCCGAACTCATGGTGCAGACGCTGTTCCGCGACTTTGCCGACCTCTGGCCCGACCGCTTCTTGAACGTGACCAACGGCGTCACCCCGCGGCGTTGGCTGCAGCAGGCCAACCCGGCGCTGTCGGCGCTGCTGGATCGCCAGATCGGCGAGGGCTGGCGTACCGACCTCTCCGGCTTGAAGGCCCTGGCCCGCAAGGCCGGTGGCAAGAAGATCGGGCAGGAGTTCCTGCAGGCCAAGCAGGCCGCCAAGGACCGGCTGGCCGCCTACATACGGCGCGAGATCGGCCTGGCAGTGGACCCGGCGAGCCTGTTCGACGTGCAGATCAAGCGCATCCACGAGTACAAGCGGCAGCTGCTGAACGTGCTGCACGTCATCGCCCGCTGGCAGGCCATCGTCGCCAACCCCAACGCGGCCTGGCAGCCGCGCACGGTGATCTTCGCCGGCAAGGCCGCCAGCGCCTATGCCGCGGCCAAGCAGGTGATCCAGCTCATCCACGACGTGGCGCGCGTGGTCAACAGCGACCCGCGCGTGGGCGACAAGCTCAAGGTGGCCTTCCTGCCCAACTACGGCGTGAGCCTGGCGCAGGTGATCATCCCGGCGGCCGACCTGTCCGAGCAGATCTCCACCGCCGGCACCGAGGCCTCGGGCACCGGCAACATGAAGTTCGCGCTCAACGGGGCCTGCACCATCGGCACCTGGGACGGCGCCAACATCGAAATGGCGCAGGCCATGGGCGAGGAGCACATGTTCGTCTTCGGCCTGCGCACCGAGCAGGTGGCGCAGCTCAAGGCCCTGGGCTACGACCCGCGCCTGTATGTGGAGGAGAACCGCCAGCTGCGCGCCGTGCTGGACGCCCTGAGCGGCGGCGTCTTTTCTTATCACGAGCCCGAACGCTACAAGGGCCTGGTGAACAACCTGCTGCAGCGCGACCCCTATTTCCTCATGGCCGACTTCGGCAGCTACGTGCGAACGCAGCTGGAGGTGGACGCCCTCTTTGCCAACCGCCCTGCATGGGCCGAGCGGGCGCTGCGCAACATCGCCGGCATGGGCCCCTTCAGCGTGGACCGCACCATCGGCCAGTACATCGAGCAGGTGTGGGCAACCCCGGCGCGCTGAGCGGCCGGCGCAGCCGTATGCTGGGCCCATGCTGAGCAACCACGATCTTGACGCGCTGCTGCAGGCGCGCCATCACGACCCCTTTGCCGTGCTGGGCCTGCATGCCGACGAGCAAGGGGCGCTGTGGGTGCGCGCCCTGCTGCCCGGCGCGCAGCAGGTGCAGGTGCTGGAGGCCGCCACAGGCCGGCGCTTGGCCACGCTGAGCCGTCGCATCACAGGCCCGTCCATCGAGGGGGGCAACCCCGCCCCAGTACCGCTGTTCGAAGGGCTGATCCCGCGCCGGCGCAAGCGGTTTGACTATCGGCTTCGCGTGCGCTGGGACAACGGCCTGGAAGGCGTCTATGACGACCCCTACCGGCACGGCCCACTGATCGGTGATGACGACCTGTATTACCTCGGCGAAGGCACGCACCTGCGGCCCTTCGAGGTGCTGGGTGCACACCCTGTCATACTGGGTGAGGGGGTGCACGCGGTGGCCGGTGTGCGCTTTGCGGTCTGGGCGCCCAACGCCTCGCTTGTCAGCGTGGTGGGCGACTTCAACGCCTGGGACGGCCGGCGCCACCCCATGCGCTCGCGCGGGCCTTCCGGCGTGTGGGAGATCTTCATCCCGCACGCGGCGCCGGGCGACCACTACAAGTTCGAGATCCGCGCCCGCGACGGACGCGCCCTGCCCCACAAGTCCGACCCCTATGCCCGCGCCACCCAGGTGCGGCCGGACAACGCCAGCATGGTGGCCGCACCGGTACCGCCCCCGCGCCCGCTGCCAGCCGGCCGCGCCGCGGCCAACCACCGACACGCGCCCATTGCCGTGTACGAGGTGCATCTGGGCTCCTGGCGGCGCGGCCCCGACGGGCGCTTTGCCACCTGGGACGAGCTGGCCGAGAGCCTGCCCGCCTACGCTGCCGACCTCGGCTTCACCCACTTGGAGCTGCTGCCGGTCAGCGAGCATCCTTTCGACGGCTCCTGGGGCTACCAGACCCTGGGCCTGTACGCGCCCACGGCCCGGTTCGGCCCGCCCGAGGGATTTGCCCGCTTCGTGCAGGCCTGCCACGCCCGGGGTCTGGGGGTGCTGGTGGACTGGGTACCCGCGCACTTCCCCACG
>CAYSOD010000453.1:0-3475 GCA_964432385.1 uncultured Rubrivivax sp. | reverse complement strand
CGGGCTCGGCCAGCGCGCCGGGACGGTTGCGCTCGCTGCGGTGGATGCCGGTGGGCACGAAGTAGGGGCACAGCACGTGGGCATGCACCTGGTCGGTGACCAGGCTCAGGTCTTGGTAAAGGGTCTCGGACATCGACACCACGGCGTGCTTGGTGACGTTGTAGACGCCCATGTTGGGGGCGTTGAGCAGCCCCGCCATGCTCGCGGTGTTGACGATGTGGCCGCGCCACGACGGGTCTGCCTTCGCGGCGGCCAGCATCATGGGCGTGAAGACCCTCACCCCGTGGGCCACGCCCATGAGGTTGACGCCGATCACCCACTCCCAGTCCTTGAGCGTGTGCTCCCAGATGAGCCCGCCCGCGCCCACACCGGCGTTGTTGAAGACGAAGTGGGGCGCGCCAAAAGTCTGCAACGTGGCCTGGCCCATGGCCTCCACCTCGGCGGCCTTGGAGATGTCCAGGCGATACGGCTGTACGGTGGCACCCAGGCCGCGGATCTCGGCCGCAGCGGCCTCCAGCGCGTCGGCCTGCACGTCGGCCATGACGATGCGCATGCCCAGGCGGGCCGCGATGCGGCTGGCCTCCAGGCCAAAGCCCGAGGCGGCGCCGGTGATGACGGCCACGCCGCCTGAAAGTGGGTGCATGAGGGGCTCCATGGAAAGTGGGAAGTGTCGTTCTTCGGGGCCAGCGCAGGCCGTCAGGCGGCTGCATCCGGCATGGCGCGGGCGATGAGGGCCTCCAGCGGCAGCCCGGCGGGCGGCAGACCGAAGGCATCAGAAGCCGAGGCCAGGCGCGAGGCGCAGAAGGCGTCGAAAACGAACGAGGGCGCGTGACGGTACAGCTGCGCTGCCTGCAACAGCACGGCCAGGTCACGCGCCAGCTGCCGGGCCTGCACCTCCTCCACACCCTGCTCCACGGCCAGCAGCAGTCGATCACGGGCACGGTCGAAACCAGGGTGGGCGCCGCGTGCAGGCGCACATTCGTTCTCCAGGGCGGCAGCCACGTCGTGTCCGCGCAGGGCGCGCATCAGGTCCAGCGCCATGATGTTGCCTGCCCCCTCCCAGATGGAGTTCAGCGGCATCTCGCGGTAGATGCGCGCCATCACGCCCTCGCCCTGCTCCTCCACATAGCCGTTGCCGCCCAGGCACTCCATGGCTTCCTGGGCGAACAGACTGCCGCGCTTGCAGACCCAGAACTTGGCCACGGGGGTGAGCAGGCGGCGCATGACGGCCTCATGGGCGAGGTCCACGGTTCGGCCGGGGGCAGCTCCAGGAAACCCCAAGGTCGGTGGAGACTCGCGAGCTCCTCCTGCGGGAGAGGGCAGGCCTTGCGGCGAAGCGTTCTCGGTACGGTCCACCGCGGCGGCCAGGCGCAGCGCCAGCGCGGTCGCGGCCTCGCTTTCCAGTGCCAAGTCGGCCAGCACGGCCTTCATCAACGGCTGGTCGATCAGGGGCTTGCCAAAGGCCTGACGCTGGGCCGTGTGGTGCAGGGCCAGCGACAGCGCCTGGCGCATCAGCCCCGCGGTGCCCAGCGCGCAGTCCAGCCGCGTCAGCGCACCCATGGCCAGGATCTGCGGCACGCCCCGCCCTACCTCGCCCACCAGCCAGGCGTGGGTGCCTTCGAACTCCACTTCCGAGCTGGCGTTGGCGTGGTTGCCGAGCTTGTGTTTCAGGCGCTGGATGTGCAGCGGATTGACGCTGCCGTCAGGCCGCCAGCGGGGCAGGAAGAAGCAGCTCAGACCGACACCCGAGGCCCCGGCGCCTGACGCCTCTGCCACCTGCGTCACCTGGGCGAGCACCAGGAAGGCATCGCACATGGGCGCAGAACAGCACCACTTGTGGCCCGTGAGCCGATAGCGCATGCCCCAGGCGTCTTCGCCATCGAACTCAGCCCGTGTGGTGTTGGCCCGCACGTCCGAGCCGCCCTGCTTCTCGGTCATGCCCATGCCCATGGTCAGGCCGAGCTTGGCCGCATGGGGCATGAAGCGCGGGTCGTAATGCGGTGCGACCAGTCCCGGCCCGAAGGCGGCTTGCACCGCAGGGTTGGCCCGCAATGAAGGCGCCACAGCGTAGGTCATGGACACCGGGCACAGCACCGAGGGCTCCAACTCGGTGAACAGCATGAAAGCAGCCGCCCGCTCGATGTGCCCGCCAGGCCCTTCCGCCCAGGGGCTGCCATGCAGGCGCGCGCCGCAGGCCGCCTCCAGCAGGGCGTGGTACGAGGGGTGGAACTCCACCTGGTCGACGCGGCGGCCGAAGCGGTCGTGCGTCAAGAGGCGCGGGCCCTGCGTGTTGGCCAGCCGCGCATGCACCTGCATCTCGGCGCTGCCGCACAAATCCCCCAGGGCCTCGAAGCGTGCGCGGTCAAAGCCGGGATGGTGATGCGCCAGCGCGTCTTGCAGCGGCCGGTTGGACGTGAACAGGTTCACGTCGGTGAAGGGCGTGCTTTGGTTGGTGACAGTGTGGGTGGGGGTCATCGCGAGACTCTTCATGCAGCCCCGCCAGAGCGCTGGCAGCCGCTGGGTTCGGGTATCCCCCGCAGCGAAGTCAAGGAGGAGGGTCGGGCGCAGCCCGAGCCGGGGGACATGAGCGGAGGGGGGTGCCCGGACCCAGCGGCCTTCCCGCTGTCGCCCGCTGCAACGGGTGCGTACCTCCCGGCGCTCATGTCCCCCGGTCCGGGCTCAGCCCGGACCTCCTCCTTGACTTCGCTTCGTGAGGCACGCACCCATTGCAGCTCGGAGCATCTCCACATGGGGAATGCCATCCTCCAGGTAGCTTGCGCCCTGGACGGCATATCCAAAGCTGCCATAAAAGTCAGCCAGATGCGCCTGCGCACTGATACGGTTGGCGTGCCCCGGCCAGGTTTCATCGATGCGCCTGACGCCTTCGGCCACCAGCAAGCGCCCTGCCCCGGTGCCCCGCACTTCGGGTGAGGTGATGACACGTCCCATGGAAGGCTCCGGAAACTTGGCCCCGGGATCCACCACCCGCAAGTACGCGTGGAGAGCCCCCTGCCCGTCGCACCCCAGCAGATGCCAGGACACCCGGTCCAAGCCGTCTGGGTCCAGGTAGGGACCTTGCTCGAGGACGAACACGCGGCAGCGCAGGGCCAGGGCGTCGTACAGCTCGTCGAGGCTCAGGGCCTCGAAGCGCTTCCAGGTCCAGGCCAGGCGCGGTGGCGTCACACCAGCTTCACCAACTGCTTGCCGAAGTTGCGGCCCTTGAGCAGGCCGAGGAAGGCCTCAGGCGCGGCGGCCAAGCCCTCAGCCACGGTCTCGCGGTACTTGAGCTTGCCGGTCGCGACCATGGTGCCCAGTTCCTTCAGCGCCTGCGGCCACAGGTTCATGTGCTCGCTGACGATGAAGCCCTGCAGCTTCAGACGCGACACCAGGATGAGCGAGGGGTTGGCCATGGGGATGGGCTCGCCGTTGTAGCCGGCGATCATGCCGCAGAAGGCGATACGGCCAAAGGCGTTCA
>CAYSOD010000452.1:0-3491 GCA_964432385.1 uncultured Rubrivivax sp. | reverse complement strand
AGGCCCGCCTGATGAGCCAGGCCCTGCGCAAGCTCACCGCCACCATCAAGAAGACCAACTGCATGGTCATCTTCATCAACCAGATCCGCATGAAGATCGGTGTGATGTTCGGCAGCCCCGAAACCACCACGGGCGGCAACGCCCTGAAGTTCTACGCCTCGGTTCGCCTGGACATCCGCCGCACCGGCAGCATCAAGAAGGGCGAGGAAGTCATCGGCAGCGAGACCAAGGTCAAGGTGGTCAAGAACAAGGTCAGCCCACCCTTCAAGACCGCGGAGTTCGACATCCTGTACGGCGAAGGTATCAGCCGCGAAGGCGAGATCATTGACATGGGCGTCAATGCCCGGGTGCTGGAGAAGTCCGGCGCCTGGTACGCCTACAACGGCGAGAAGATCGGCCAGGGCAAGGACAACGCTCGCGAGTTCCTGCGTGAGAACCCCGACGTGGCCGTCGAAGTGGAGAACAAGGTGCGCGAGGCCATGGGCATCCCGCTGCTGCCCACCGCGGGCGACGCTGCCTGACGGCGCTGATCGAAGCTGAACGGTTGCGGCAGCCTGCTCAGGCTGCCGTGGCTGACGGACTGAAGCACCTCAGCAGCCTGCTGCCACCGCACACATGCCCGGGGCCCGACCTCCCGTCTCGCTGCGGCAGCGGGCCTTGATGTGGCTGGCGCAGCGGGAACACTCGCGCAAGGAGTTGCACGCCAAGCTGCTGCGGTGGGTGCAAGCCCAGGAGACGGTTCAGTCGCTGGCCGCCCGCGCGCCCTCGGCGCAGGCGGGTGGCTCCGCGGGCCCAGCGCAGCAGTCCGACGCGAGCCAGATCCCCAGCGTGCTGGACGAACTGGAATCTGCCGGCCACTTGTCAGACAGCCGGGTCGTGGAATCTCGCATCCACGTGCGTGCAGCGCGCTTTGGCAATCTGCGCATCGAGCGCGAGCTGCAACAGTTGGGCGTGGGCCCCAGCGAGGAGGTTCGCGCCACGCTGCGGGCCACTGAGCTGGAGCGGGCGCACAGCGTCTGGGCGCGCAAGTTCGGTCAGCCCGCGGCCACCGCGGCAGAGCGTGCGAAGCAGCTGCGTTTTCTTGCCAGCCGCGGCTTCGGCGCAGACACCATACGCGCCGTGCTCAACAGCTCGCAAGAAGACGATCCGCCGGGCTGAACCAGGCCGCCGCCTGCCGGCTCGCCAGGCCTGAAGGCCTGGTGCAGGGCACCATTTGCTGCAGCGCAGCATGCTACATTCACGGGCTTTTTGTTGGCCTCCCATGCCTTTTCCGCCCCCTTCATCGCAGCGCCGGCTCAAGCACCGGCGAACCCTCAGCGTTGAGGTGTTTGCCAGAGACGATGGACTGTGGGAGGTGGACGCCACGCTCAGCGACGTCAAGACGCGGGACGCCCAGATGGTGGGCGGCATCCGGCCGGCTGGCACCCCCATCCATGAACTGTGGCTGCGGCTGGTGGTCAACGGCCGCCTGGACATTCTGCAGGCGGGCTCAGCCTCCGAGTGGGTGCCCTACCCCGGCCATTGCGGCGAGCATGGCGACGCCTATACCGCCCTGGTCGGTTTGAACCTGGCTCGCGGCTTTCGCAAGGCCGTGCACGAGCGGCTGGGCGGGGTGCGAGCCTGCACGCACCTCACAGAGTTGGCGCAGGTGTTGCCGAGCGCCGTGATCCAAGGGCTGGTGGGCGAGGTCATCGACCCCCGAGGCAACCAACCTGGGGACGCACAACCCTTCCAGCTGGATCGCTGCCACGCCCTGCGCACCGACGGCGAAGTGGTGCGCCAGCATTACCCGCGCTGGCACCGTCAGCCCGGCGCCAACAAGAGCCCTGACAATCCTGCAAAGCCTGCCACATCTGCCGAGCAGGTGGTCTAAGCCAGCGAGACTTCATGTTTGCGCTGGCCAGCAGACCCCACAGCATCCGCCCCACATCCAACCAAGAGCAAGCGCGAGGAGGCCCATGAAGATTCACGAATACCAAGGCAAGGAAGTGCTGCGCCAGGCCGGCGTGCCTGTGCCCCGCGGCATCCCGGCCTTCACAGTGCAGGAGGCCGTCGAAGCAGCCCAGAAGCTCGGCGGCAACGTCTGGGTCGTCAAGGCCCAGATCCACGCCGGCGGCCGCGGCAAGGGTGGCGGCGTCAAGCTGGCCCGTTCCATCGACGAGGTCAAGACCCTGGCGGGCCAGATCCTGGGCATGCAACTCAAGACCCACCAGACCGGTCCTGAAGGCCAGAAGGTGCGCCGCCTGCTCATCGAAGAAGGCGCCGACATCAAGAAGGAGTACTACGTCGCCGCGCTGACCGACCGCGCCACGCAGAAGGTGGCCGTGATGGCCAGCTCCGAAGGCGGCATGGACATCGAGGAAGTGGCGCACAGCACGCCCGAGAAGATCATCAAGGTCTTTGTGGACCCGCTGGCGGGCATGACCGATGCACAGGCCCAGCAACTGGCCGACGGCATTGGCGTGCCCGCGGCCAGCCAGGCCCAGGCCAAGGACGTGTTCCAGAAGCTTTACGCGTGCTACATGGCCACCGACGCCAGCCTGGCCGAGATCAACCCGCTGATCCTGGAAGGCAACGGCCACATCAAGGCGCTGGACGCCAAGTTCAATTTCGACTCCAACGCCCTGTTCCGTCACCCCGAGATCGTGGCCTACCGCGATCTGGATGAGGAGGACCCCGCCGAGGTGGAGGCCAGCAAGTTCGACCTGTCCTACATCAGCCTCGACGGCAACATCGGCTGCCTGGTCAACGGCGCGGGCCTGGCCATGGCCACCATGGACACCATCAAGCTGTTCGGCGGCGAGCCGGCAAACTTCCTGGACGTGGGCGGCGGGGCCACGGCCGAGAAGGTCACCGAGGCCTTCAAGATCATGCTGGCCAACCCCAAGGTCAAGGGCATCCTGGTCAACATCTTCGGCGGCATCATGCGCTGCGACACCATCGCCGAGGGTGTGATGGCCGCCTGCAAGGCCGTCAACCTGACGGTGCCGCTGGTGGTACGCATGAAGGGCACGAACGAGGAGATCGGCAAGAAGATGCTGGCCGAATCAGGCCTGCCCATCATCAGTGCCGACACGATGGCTGAAGCGGCGACCAAGATCGTCGCGGCCGTGAAATAAGCGTCCGAGGGAACACGAGCATGAGCATCCTGATCAACAAGGACACCCGGGTCATCACCCAGGGCATCACCGGCAAGACCGGTCAATTTCACACCCGCATGTGCCGGGACTACGCCAACGGCAAGAACTGCTTCGTCGCCGGCGTCAACCCCAAGAAGGCTGGAGAGGACTTCGAGGGCATTCCCATCTACGCCTCGGTCAAGGACGCAGCGTCGGCCACCGGGGCCACCGTCAGTGTGATCTACGTGCCGCCGGCGGGCGCGGCGGCCGCCATCTGGGAGGCCGTGGAGGCCGACCTCGACCTGGCGATCTGCATCACCGAAGGCATCCCGATCAAGGACATGCTCGAGGTGCGCAACCGGATGAAGGCCA
>CAYSOD010000451.1:1549-3504 GCA_964432385.1 uncultured Rubrivivax sp. | reverse complement strand
CGCCGGCTACACCGCCGTCATCAGCCACCGCTCGGGCGAAACCGAAGACAACACCATCGCCGACATCGCCGTGGGCACCAACGCCGGTCAAATCAAGACGGGCTCGCTGTCGCGCTCTGACCGCATGGCCAAGTACAACCAGCTGCTGCGCATCGAGGAAGACCTCGGCGACGTGGCCGTGTACCCCGGCCGCGCGGCCTTCTACAACCTGCGCTGAGCGCGGTGGCGCAGTTCCTCACACCCTGCCCGCCCCCCGGTCCCGAAAGGCCGGGCAAGCAGCAGGCGCGCCGCAGCGCCTGACACGCCATGCGCTGGGTCACCCTCACCCTGGCCGCGCTGCTGGTGCTGGTGCAGGTGGACCTCTGGCTGGGGCGTGGCAGCCTGCCCCAGGTGTGGAAGCTGCAACGAGACCTGGCGTCGCAGCAACAGACCAACGAGCGGGCCCGCGAGCGCAACGCGCGTGTCACCGCAGAGGTCACCGATCTCAAGGAAGGCCTGGAGATGGTGGAAGACAAGGCACGCAGCGAACTGGGCATGCTCAAGCCTGACGAGGTGCTGGTGCAGGTGTCCAAGCGGAAGTGACCTTCTGTTGCCCTTCGCGTCGGCATCGACGGGTGCACCAACGCTTCAACGTACCAGCCCAGGCTCCCACGCACCACGCGGCCGCGGACCCCTATTGAGTCAGCGCTCTCCATGGATACCCTGCGCCTGATCTTCGGCCCGCTGCTCGTACCGGCCTTCCAGCTCTGGGGCAACCCGGTCACCTGGGCGGAGGTCGTGGCTTTCGTGCTGGGACTGTGGATGGTGGAGCGCAACATGCGCGTGCACCCCCTGGGCTGGCCGCTGGCCATCGCCAGTTCCGCGCTGTACGCCCTGCTGTTTGCCGACAGTCGTCTGTATGGCGAGGCCGGGCTGCAGGGCTTCTTCATCGTCGTGTCGGTCTGGGGCTGGCACCAGTGGCTGCGGGGCACTGAGGCGGGCAGGCCGCTGAGCGTGCGCCACATGCCGGCGCATGAATGCTCTGTCGCCGCCCTGTGCACCCTGCTGGCCTGGCCCGCCCTGGCGCTGCTGCTGCAGCGCACCACCGACAGCGACGTGCCCTGGCTCGATGCCCTGCCCACGGTGGCCAGCGTCACCGGCCAGTGGCTGCTGGGCCGCAAGCGGGTGGAGGCCTGGATGGTATGGCTGGGGGTCAATGTCTTCAGCGTCGGCCTGTTCCTCTACAAGTCGCTTTGGCTGACCGCCCTGCTCTACGCCGTGTTCGCCGTGCTGTCGGTGGCGGGGTGGCGGGCCTGGCGGCGCCTGGCCGATGGGTCAGCCAGTTCCAGCGTCGCCCGATGAGAGACTCCGCCAACTGCACACCAGCAGGCGACGTGACCCCCTGCTGCGAAGCCTCCGGGGCCTTGGTCATCGCCGTGCTGGGGGCAGAAAGCACGGGCAAGACCTGGCTGGCCCAGGCGCTGAGCGAGCACCTGGCCCGCACCACCGGCCTGCGCTGCACCTGGGTCCCCGAGTGGCTGCGCCTGTGGTGCCACGAACAAGGCCGCACACCGCACCAGCACGAGCAGCCGCTCATCGCGCAGACCCAGCAGGTGCACATCGCCCGGGCGGCGCACGCCCATGACATCGTGGTGGCCGACACCACGGCCCTGATGACCGCGGTGTACAGCCTGCAGGTCTTTGGTGATGAAACGCTGCGCGAACCGGCCTTGCAACGCCACCGTGAAGTGGGCCTGACCTTGGTGACCGGGCTCGACCTGCCCTGGGTGGCCGATGGCCATCAGCGCGACGGGCCACAGGTGCGGGGCCCCGTGGACGACACCGTCATCCGTTGGCTGCAGGCCGCGGAGTTGCCGTTTTCGCGGGTCATCGGCCAGGGACTGGCGCGCCTTCATTGCGCCCTGCAGGCCTGCGAGGCCGCCGTCGCCCGCCAGCAGGAACGCCTGGGCAGGGTG
>CAYSOD010000451.1:0-1449 GCA_964432385.1 uncultured Rubrivivax sp. | reverse complement strand
GCGGCCAGGTGCGCGATGCGGTTGAAGCCTTCGCTCAGACCGATGTCGTCCTCGTTGCGGCGGGTGGCCTGACCCTCGAGATTGCCCTGGCCTTGCACCGGCAGGCGCTGGATGAGCAGGCCCGCGGCCATCTCGTCGTTGGCTGCGAGCACCAATCGGGTGTCCAGTTGTTCGCTCTGGAGCATGTAGTGCTCCAGCACCTGGCTGAGCTCCTGCAAAGGCTCGCGCTGGTCGCCGTGCAGCGGCACCACCCCCTGGTAGGGCTGCTGGCCGGGCAGTCGGTCCTGCGGGTCCAGCGTGATGGCGCATCGGCCCTTGCCATGCACGTTCAGCAAGGCCTCAAGCCGCGCGTTCGCGGGCACCTCGCCCTGGACAGTAGCCGTCACCCGAAAGCCCAGATCCGGCCGGGCCTCGGCCACGGCCAACTTCACCGGGCCGTCGCCTTGCATCTGCAGGATCAGGGCACCGTTGAACTTGATGTTGGCCTGCATCAGTACACCCGCGGCCGCCATCTCGCCGAGCAGGTTGCGCACGGGCGCGGGGTAGGCGCCGGCGCCGCCCTGGGCGGCGTCACGACGCGCCAGCAGCTCGCGCCAGCTGCCGGTCAGCCGCACCAGCATGCCGCGCACGGGCAGGCCTTCAAACAGAAACTTGTGCAACTCGCCCACGGTGCTGGACACTCATCCCACCTTGCGCAGGCCGCTGCGGTGGCGCGCGGCGTTGGCCACGTAGTTGCGCGCGCTCTGGCGCAGCCGCTGGGCTTGCTCGGGGCTCAATTCGCGCACCACCTTGGCAGGCGAGCCCATGATCAGGCTGTTGTCCGGAAACTCCTTGCCTTCGGTCACCAGCGAGCCCGCACCCACGAGGCAGTTTCGGCCGATGCGGGCGCCGTTGAGCACCACGGCCTGGATGCCAATCAATGATCCGTCGCCAATGGTGCAACCATGCAGCGTGACCTGATGGCCCACCGTCACCCCCTCGCCCACGCTCAGGGGAAACCCGTGGTCGGTGTGCAGCACGCTGCCATCCTGCACGTTGCTGCCCCGGCCCAAGGTGATGAGCTCGTTGTCGCCGCGGATCACCGCGCCGTACCAGACACTCGCCTGTTCCTCGAGGATGACGTTGCCGATGACCGTGGCCCCGTCGGCCACCCAGGCCGTTTCGTGAACCTGAGGAACGGTGTCGTGAAGCGCATAGACGGCCATGGAATCCTTGCAGTATGGGCAGATCCAGTGGAAGATCGGGGTTTGCAAACTGCATGATTCTAGGGATGGACCTGCGCTGCCTGGCCTTGGACGCCCTGGCCGAACCCGACCCCGAGCGAAAGCTGGCGTCGGTGGAGGCCGGCTGGGCGCTGGCCGAGGCCGGCTGCGATGCCAACCCGGATCTGGCCCTCTCTTCGCGCTTGCCCCTGCCCGGCCGGCCTCAACGCCCGCGCTTGGTGGAGCC
>CAYSOD010000450.1:2205-3514 GCA_964432385.1 uncultured Rubrivivax sp. | reverse complement strand
CGGCCGCGCGCTGATCCAGCGCTCGAAGCCCAGCCGGAAGAGGTAGGTGACGTTCCAGGCGAGGGCGACGACCACCCCGTCCACCAACAGCGACAGGGGCTCGCGATGCGGCCGCAGCCGGGCCAGCAGGCGGTCCAGCCGGTGCCAGGGTGTGCTTTCACGCACGTGGGTGCGCGTGTCGGGGCGGTTGCCCTGAGGGGTGTTCAGCGAGGGGGCTCGAGCTTCTTCCTGGAGAGGGCCCCTGATCGGTTCCGCGCCGTCAACACCAGGGGCTGGCCTCGGGTCGTTGTCGGATGACATCGCCATCACTTCTGCACCCAGGCCAGCACATGGGTGCGCAGCCAGGGTAAGGTGTTCAACAGGGTCCATAACGCGGGGTGCATGCGCGCCACGGCCCGGCCCAACGGCGGGGCCAGGGTCAGGCGCTGCGCCTGCACCTGCCCATGCGGAAACAGCTCCCGGATGCGCGCCACGGGCACGCCCCGCACGTCGGGGTTTCGCGGGTTGTTCACCGTGAAGTCGTACCAGAGCACCCCGCCGCCAGGCTTCACGGCACGCCAGACGGCGTTGGCCAGTTGCCGCTGAAAGGCGTCATCCAGCAGCGAGGAGAACACCGTGGAAAGCAGCACCACGTCGGCCTGGCCTTCAGGCAGCGGCAGTTGCGACGCATCTCCGCCCAGCAGGGAGACTTCCTGCGGCAGGCTGCGGCGGGCGGCCTCCAGGCGCTCAGGCAGCAGTTCCACGCCGCTCAAGTGTTCTGGCGCAAAACCCAGGCGCAGCATCTCCAGCAGATTGCCGCCGCTGCCGCAACCCACTTCCAGCAGCCGTCGGTCGGCCAGCGTGCGCCAGCCCAGCCCAGCAAACAAGCGCAGCATGGCGCGCTGGCGCTCCTGCACCGTCAACCAGACATCGGGCTGCAACAGGCTGTAGCGCTCGGTCGCACCGCGGCGCGCGTAGCGCTCGGCCACGGCGGCGGTCTCGTCAACTTGGGGTGTCACGCAGGCCCCCCCACCGCCGCCAGAAACTGCCGCGCCAGCACCGGGTAGGCATGGTGCTTCAGCACATAGGCCCGGCCCCGCTCGCCGAACTGCCGGCGCTCACGCGGGCTCATCGCCGCCAGCTGGCGCAGGCCGCGGGCCACCTCTTCGGGTGACTCGGGCGCCACCGTCAAGCCGCAGCCGGACTCGGCCACGGGGTCGTTGCCCGCCTCCACCGAGTGCAGCACGGGCCGCGCCGCCATCATGTAGTCCATCAGCTTGTTGGGCGCGATGCCGAAGCGGTACAGCGGCTGGCGCTGCCAGCCCAGGTA
>CAYSOD010000450.1:0-2105 GCA_964432385.1 uncultured Rubrivivax sp. | reverse complement strand
ACATCCTGGCGCAGCGGCTGCGGTGGAGCCGACCATTCCTCGGGGCTGATGCCGTTGGGCACGATGGACAGCTTCTTCAAGTCCAGCCCGCGACGCGCCATGTGGGCATGCACCTTGGGCAGCATGGACACCACGGCGTCGCTGTGGCGGTAGGCCGCGTCTTCCGCCGACTGACAGATCAGGGCAAAGGGGTGCCAGGGCGACATGCCCGACAGCTCCACGGGCGACAGCGGCCACAGGTCGTGCACCTCGTGCACCAGCCGGGCCCCGGCCAGCTGCGCGATGCGCCGTGCCACCCAGGTGTCCAGCGGGTAGGTGCTGGAGGCGATGACCACATCGGGCCGCAGCTCCGCTACCAGCGCAGGTGTCTGCGTCCAGAGCTGGCTCAGGAAGGACAGCACGTTGCGCATGCGCGCCCAGCCGTTGCCGGTGTAGGCGGGGGTCGGCAACCACCGGTAGGTGATGCCCTCCACCGGCTCGTCGCCCGGGGCTGGCTGGCGTGCGCGGTAGTGCGAGTAGCTGGCCGCCACGATCATCACCCGGTGGCCCAGCCGCACCCACTCCCGGGCCAGGTAGTACGGCCGGTACTCCATGCCCAGGGCCGGCGTACCGGCATAGTGGTTGATGAGCAGGATGTTCAAGGCAGGTGGCGAGTGGCGGGAAATGGGGTTCAGGGGCCAGACCGTGTCAGGGCGAGCTCACGGTCGACGGCGGCAGCAGGCCGCGGTACAGCGCCAGCAGCTCGGCCTCGGCACGCGGCCAATGGTAGTGGGCATGGACGGCCTCGCGCCCGGCTTGTCCCATGGCCAGCGCTGCTGCGGGGTCGTCCAGCACCTGCCGGATGGCCCGGGCGATGGCGGCCGGATCAGACGGGTCCACGCACAGGCCGCAGGCATGGCGCTGCACGATGTCGCGCCACAGCGGGAAGTCCGAGGCGATCACCGGCAGGCTGGCCGACATGTACTCGAACATCTTGATGGGCAGTGAATCCAGGTAGCTGGGCAGCGGCAGCAAGGTGACGAGCCCGGCACGCGAGCGCGCCATCACCTCGCGCACGCCCTCCCGACCCAGCACGCCCAGGTAATCCACCTGGGCCCAGCCCGGCTCGGCACGCAGGGCCGCCTCGGTGGCGGTGTCCTCGAAGCGGCCGCACAGCAGCAGGCGCACACCGGGCAGCAAGGGCAGCGCCCGCACCATGCTGAAGGCGCCACGCGTGAGAAAGATGCCGCCGACGTAGCAGACGGCGTTCTCGCGCAGCCTGCTGTCCGCGGGCGACGAGCGACCTGCACCGGCCACGGAAGCGCCGGAGATGTCATCAGCCCCTCCAGCGCTCGCGGAGGACGAAGCAACCTCAGGCGCCAGCTCATCCAGGAACGGGAAGTTGCTGACGTTCACGCTGCGCTGCGCCACGGCTGCAAAGCGCTGAGTGATGTGCGGGGTGGCGCCCACCACGGCGGCCAGCTGACGGACCAGGTAGTTCTCGTAGAGCTCGAAGGCCGCACTCAAAGGGCGCCGCGCCCAGGCAGGAATCCATTGCTTGGTGAGCAACTGGCGCGGCACATCCTCGTGCGCGTCGTAGACCACGGTCAGGCCCTCGCGCGCCAGCTTCGCGCCCAGGGGCAGCAACTCGGGGTCGTGCAGGTGCACCAGCGCCGGACGACAGCGCCGCACCGCCGCCAGGGCCTTGGCGGGCTGCTCTCGCATGCGCGCAAGGCGTCCGGCGGGCCGGGGGCCGAGGTCGAGGATGCGTACGCCCTGCACCTGCGCATCACCCAACCCGTCGCTGACGATCTGCACCACCTCGTAACCGGCCTGGGCCAGCGAGACGCACTCCTTGCGGAAGATGCGGATGTCGTCGCGCGGGTGGACGGTGGTGAGGTGGACGATGGGGCGTTGGGGCGAAGTCACGCGGGCATGCAGCGCCAGGAACTGCTGGATGTTGGCCCGCAGCGTGGCTCGCTCAGCGATCAAGGCTTCGTTCAGGGGCCGGCCGGCGGCGTCCCAGCCGCCTTCTGACCACCAGCGGGCGCCGCTTACCAGGGTCTGCGCCAGCGCGCCCACCAGGCCTGCCGCGGGTGCCCGTGCAGCCCCCACCCCGAGGATGA
>CAYSOD010000449.1:0-3523 GCA_964432385.1 uncultured Rubrivivax sp. | reverse complement strand
CTCGGGGTCGTAGGCGTACAGCGCGCACAGCCGCGGCTCCCAGCGCGCGATGTGGGCGATCACCGCCTGGGTGACCTCCACGGGCGAAGCCGCGCCCGTGGCGTACAGGCGCGAGAGCTCGGCCGCGCTCAGCTCATGCAGTTCAGCCATGGCCGTTGCTCAACCCCAGCTCACCGCCGCCATGTCGTTAGCGAAGATGGGCGAACTGTTCCACAGCCCCTTCAGGCCTTTGCGGAACACTGCCACCTGCGCGGGGTTCCAGATCCAGGCGTTGACGGCGTCTTCGGCCAGCTGGCGCTGGATCTCACGCCACAGCCGCGCCTTCTCCTGGCCGTTGGAGGTGGCCGCCAGCGTGGCCACCAGCCCGCGGAACTTGGCGCTGTCGTAGCCGAAGTAGTAGTTCGGGTCGGCGTAGGCCGTGGCGTAGTCCAGTGGCTCCACGTGGTTGATGATGGTCAGGTCGAAGTTGCCCTTGAAGGGGCCGCTGAGCCACTGCGCCCATTCCACGTTCTCGATCTTGGCGTTGATGCCCACCTTGGCCAGTTGCGCGGCGATGATCTCGCCGCCTTTGCGGGCGTAGGCTGGCGGCGGCAGCGTCAGCGTCAGGTTCAGCGGGCCGTTGATGCCCGCCTCCTTCAGCAGGGCGCGCGACTTGTCGGGGTTGTGCGGGTACATCCCGGTCAGGTCCTGGTAGCCGATGTCGGTGGGCGCGAAGTGGCTGCCGATGGGCTTGCCCAGGCCTTCCTGCGCGCCGTCGATGAAGGCCTTGCGGTCGATGGCGTGGGTGATGGCGCGGCGCACGCGCACGTCGTTCAGCGGCGCCTTGCGGTTGTTGATGGCCAGCACGCCCTTGCCGGCGGTGCTGCCCACTTCCACGGTGAAGCGCTTGTCGGCCTGGAACTGCTTGAGCGAAGGCAGCGCGCCAAAACGCGGCATGCCATCAATGTCACCCGCCAGCAGCGCGGCCACCTGGGCGGCCGGGTCGTTGATGAAGCGGAAGGTCACCTTCTTGAGCTTGACCTTGGCGGCGTCGCGGTGGCCGTCCCACTTGACCAGCGTGACCGCGCTGCCCTTGGCCCAGTTCTCGAACTTGTAGGGGCCGGTGCCCACGGGCTTGGTGGCGGCCGTGGCGGCGCTGTTCGGGTGCAGGATCACAGCGGTGTTTTCGCCCAGGCGGAAGGGCAGCGTGGAATCGGCCTTGTCCAGCACCAGGATGACGGTGTGCTCGTCGTGCGCCACGACCGTGGAGATGTTGTCGAACACGGCCTTTTTGGCCTTGTTGGTGCTGCCAGGCGCCTTGGCGCGCTCGAAGCTGAACTTGACGGTCTCGGCGGTCAGGGGTGAACCGTCAGAGAACTTCACGCCCTTGCGCAGCTTGAAGGTGTAGGTCTTGCCGTCGGGCGTGTGGCCCCAAGTCTCGGCCAGAAGTGGTGTCACCGCACCGTCCACGTTGATCTTGGTGAGGCCTTCCAGCACGTTGTAGTGCACGATCTCGCCAATGGCCGCCGAGGGTGCGGTGGTGGGGTCCAGCCCAGGTGGCTCCAGCACCATGGCAATCGTCACGCTGTCCTTGCGCGACTGGGCCAACGCCTCGGGCAGGGCGCCGGCCATCGGCAGGCCGGCCAGCAAGGTGTTGAGGTGGCGGCGGGAAAGGTCCATGGGTCGTCTCCTTCGTATGGGCTTTGTTGGGCTTGGATGGGGTGGGAGGTCAGGTCATTGCGGCCTGTGATTTTGCGACGCCCGCGGGGGCGGGCGGTACCAGGCCGGGCACAGCTGCCAACAGGCGTTGCGTGTAGGGGTGTTCAGGCCGCTGAAAGAGTCTGCCGGGCGGGCCCTGTTCCACGATGCGCCCGGCCTGCAGCACCACCACTTCGTCGCATACCAGGTCCACCACGCTCAGGTCGTGGCTGATGAAGAGGTAGGTCACACCGAACTGGTCCTGCAGGTCCTGCATCAGGTTCAGCACCTGGGCTTGCACGGAGACGTCGAGTGCGCTCACGGGCTCGTCGGCCACGATCAGCTTGGGCCGGGTGATGAGCGCGCGGGCAATGGCGATGCGCTGGCGCTGGCCGCCGGAGAACTCGTGCGGGTACTTGGCCAGGTCCGCGGCGCGCAGGCCCACGGCCTCCAGCGCCTGGCCTGCGCGCGCGCGCTGTTCGCTGCGCGAGGCACCGTGCAGCACGGCCAGCGGCTCGGCCACGGTCTGGCCCACGGTGCGGCGCGGGTCCAGCGAGCCGTAGGGGTCCTGGAACACCATCTGCACCTTGGAGCGCGTGCGGCGCAGGTCCGCCGGCGACAGGGTGTTCAGGTCCTGGCCGTCCAGGATGACGCGGCCGCGGGTGGGTGCCTCCAGCGCCATCACCAGCCGCGCCAGCGTGCTCTTGCCCGAGCCCGACTCGCCCACGATGCCCAGGCTGCGCCCGGGCTGCAGTGTGAAGCTCACGTCCTGAAGAGCCTGCACCTGGGGCGCGGGCGACAGCAGGTGCTCACGCGGCAGGCGGTACTGCTTGCTGACGTGGTCGACGACGAGCAGGGGTTCGCTCATGCGAACGCCTCTTGCCGCGCGGCCTGGTGCAAGGTCTCGGCCTTGATGCAGCGCGCAAAGTGGCACGGCGCCACCTCCAGGTTCGGTGGGGCCGCCGCGCGGCAGCGGTCTTCGGCCAGGTGGCAGCGCTCGGCAAAGGCGCAGCCGGTGGGCATGTCGGCGAGCTCTGGCACCTTGCCCGGGATGGTGGACAGCCGCGTACCGCGCGGCAGCCCGATGCGCGGACGGGCCGAGAACAGCCCGCGCGTGTAGGGGTGAGCCAGACGCTGGAAGACCTCGGCCGTGGCGCCGCTTTCGACCACCGTGCCGGCATACATCACCAGCATGCGCCGCACGGTCTGCGCCATCACGCCCAGGTCGTGGCTGATGAGCAGCAGGCCCATGCCGTCCTCGGCCACCAGCTCGGCGATCAGGTCCAGCACCTCGCGCTGGATGGTGACGTCCAGCGCGGTGGTGGGTTCGTCGGCGATGAGCAGGTCCGGGCCGCAGGCCAGGGCGATGGCGATCACCACGCGCTGGCGCTGCCCGCCGGAGAGCTGGTGCGGGTAGGCGTCCAGGCGCTGCGCTGCCTGCGGCAGCTGCACCCGCTCCAGCAGGCGCAGCGCCTCGGCGCGGGCCTCGCGGCTGCTGAGGTGGCGGTGCAGTCGCAGCGACTCGGCGATCTGCCGCCCGACGGTGTGCAGCGGGTTCAGCGCCGTCATCGGCTCCTGGAACACCATGCCCATCTTCGCGCCGCGCAAGGCGCACAGGGCCGCCTCGTCCAGCGTGGTGAGCTCCTGACCGGCCAGTCGGATGGAGCCTGAGACCTGTGCGCCTTCCGGCAGCAGGCCCATCAGCGCCAGGGCCGTGATGGACTTGCCGCAGCCCGATTCGCCGATCAGGCCCACGGTGTCGCCCCGCGCCATGGTGAACGAGATGCCGCGCAGCGCATCGGCCGGGCCGCGGCTGGTCTGCAGGGTGACGCGCAGGTCGGTGACG
>CAYSOD010000448.1:0-3568 GCA_964432385.1 uncultured Rubrivivax sp. | reverse complement strand
ACGCCCCGCTGCCACGAGCAGGCGCCGCCCCTGCAGCGGCGCAGCGCCGACGGCACGCAAGTGCTGCCCGAGCACAGCGCGTCGGACCCCACGGTGCGAGAGGTGGCATGCTGGGAAGCTGATCGGGTCCTGTCCTCATGAGCCCGTGCAGCCCCATGTTCTGCCTGCAAAGGCAAGCCCCGAGTCCTCTGGGAGGAACCGCCCTGTGACGCCCGTCCTTCGCGTCGAAGCCTTGCAGACCTGGTTCCCCGTGCGCCGCGGCGTGCTGCAGGCCGTGAAGGGCCATGTCAAGGCGGTGGATGGTGTCGATTTCGAGATCGCGCCGGGCGAGACCTTGTGTTTGGTGGGCGAAAGCGGCTGCGGCAAGTCCACGGTGGGCAAGACCGTCATGCGGCTGCTGCAGCCCACGGGGGGGCGCATCTGGCTTGGCGACACCGAGGTCACGGGGCTGGACGAGGAGGGCATGCGCCCGCACCGCCGGCAACTGCAGATGGTGTTCCAGGACCCATACGCCTCGCTGAACCCGCGCATGCGCGCCGGCGACACGGTGGCCGAGCCGCTGGAGAACTACGCCCTGGGCGACCCGGCGCAGCGCCGTGAGCAGGTGCGCGCCTTGCTGGAGAAAGTGGGGCTGCGCGAAGAGGCGATGCACCGCTACCCCTTCGAGTTCTCGGGCGGCCAGCGCCAGCGCCTGGGCATCGCCCGCGCCCTGGCCCTGAACCCTCGCCTCATCGTTGCCGACGAGCCGGTGTCGGCCCTGGATGTCTCGGTGCAGGCGCAGGTGCTGAACCTCCTGCGCGACCTGCAGGACGAGCTCGGTCTGGCCTACTTGTTCATCTCGCACGATCTGGGTGTGGTGGAGCACGTGGGCCACCGCATCGCCGTGATGTACCTGGGCCGCATCGTGGAGATGGGCTCCCGTGAGCGCATCTTCAGTGCGCCCACCCACCCTTACACCGAAGCCCTGATGGCCGCCGCGCCCATCGCCGACCCGCGCGCTCGGCGCGAGCGTCTGGTGATCGAGGGCGATGTGCCCAGCCCGATGAACCCGCCCGCGGGTTGCCACTTCCACACCCGCTGCCCTCACGCGCAGGCGCGCTGCCGCAGCGAGACACCGGTGCTGCGCCCGGTGGCTGAGGGCCATGTGGTCGCCTGCCACCTGCGTGGGCCGGCGTGATCTCCTGAACCTTTTGTTGAAGGTCTCACGATGACCGGTTTTCTGCAGACCTTGGGCGTCACGCGACGGCTGAACGCCGCGGGCACCTTGACGCGCCTGGGCGGCGCGCTGATGGCGCCCGAGGTGCTGCAGGCCATGCAAGAGGCGGCCGCCTGCTCGGTGGACATGGCCGAGCTGCAGACCGCGGCCAGCCAGCGCATCGCCGCCTTGACCGGGGCCGAGGCCGGCCTCGTGACCACGGGCGCCTCCGCCGGCCTGACCCTGGCCACCGCGGCTTGCCTGGCCGGCTGGGACGTCGCGCGCATGGCGGCCCTGCCTGATACCCGCAGCATGCCGGCGCGCGTGCTGATGCACCGCACCCACCGCAACACCTACGACCACGCGGTGCGCCTGGCCGGCGGCTGCATCGTGGACATCGGCCACAACGACCGCGGCACGGGGGCGGGCGTGCGCAGCCTGGAGCCTTGGGAGATCGAATCGGCGCTGGACGCGCAGACGGCCGCCTTCGTCTTCGTCGCCTCGCCCGAGGCCCTGCCGCTGCTGCCCACCGTTTTGGAGGTCATGCACCGCCACGGTCTGCCCGTGGTGGTGGACGCCGCCGCGCAGCTGCCCCCGCGCGAGAACCTGCGCCGCTTCGTCGAAATGGGGGCCGATCTCGTGGTGTTCAGCGGCGGCAAGGCGCTGCAGGGCCCGCAGTCCACGGGGCTGCTGATCGGCCGGCGCGACCTCATCGGCTCGGCCCTGCTGCAGATGATGGACATGGACGTCCACCCCGAGACCTGGGCCCCGGCCGGGTTGGTGGACCGCGCTCGGCTGCGCGGCACGCCGCTGCACGGCATCGGCCGCGGTTTCAAGGCCGGCAAGGAGGAGATCGCGGGGCTGCTGTGCGCGCTGCAGCGCTTTGTCGAGCGCGACGAGGCGGCGCAGGTGGCGCAGTGGACGCAGCGCTTGCAGGCCATGGTTCAAGCCTGGGAGGCCCAAGCCCCCATGCTCGCGCCGCAGTTGTGCCCCGCTTCTGCGGCGAACCCGGTGCCGCTGGTCGCCCTGCGAACCCCCGAGCCGGCAGCGCACTTCAGCCGCCGCCTGCAGGCCCTGGCGCCGCCCGTGCACCTGGCCGAAGGCCGCATGGACGACGGCCTGCTGATGGTCAACCCCATGGCGCTGGCGCCTGCTGACGACGCGCTGGTGGTCCAGCAGATCGCCCGCGCCGCCCGGCAGGCCTTGAACAAGGAAGCACCGAATGAGCATTGAAGTGAACGAACTGCTGCTGCGTGGCGGTCGCGTGATCGACCCCTCTCAGGGTCTGGACCAGGTGGCCGACGTGCGCTTTCGCGGCGGTGTGGTGGCCGAGATCGGGCCGAACCTGCCCGCCGGGGCAGCCCAGGTGCGTGACGTGCACGGCCACATCGTGGCTCCCGGCCTGATCGACCTGCACACCCATGTCTACTGGGGTGGCACCGCCATCGGCGTGGACGCCACCGACCTGGCCCTGCGCGGGTGCACCGCTACCTTCGTGGACGCGGGCACCGCGGGCGCGGCCAATCTGGCGGGCTTTCGGCGGCATGTCATTGAACCGGCGCGGCCGCTGCGCATCGTGCCGTTGCTGAACCTGTCGTTCGCCGGCATCTTCGCCTTCTCCAAGACCGTCATGGTGGGCGAGAGCGAGGACGTGCGGCTGCTGGACATCCGCTCCTGCGTGGCCGCCGCGCGCGAGCACGCCGACATCGTGGCCGGCATCAAGGTGCGGGTGGGCCGGCACGCCAGTGGCAGCATGGGCATCTCCCCGCTGGACATGGCGCTGGAAGTGGCCGAGGAGCTCGGCCTGCCGGTCATGGCCCATCTGGACCATCCCCCCCCATCACGCCTGGAGGTGGTGTCGCGCCTGCGCCCGGGCGACATCCTCACCCACTGCTTTCGCCCCTTCCCCAATGCGCCGCACCGGCCCGGCGGCGGCGTGCGCCCGGAGATCGCCGCGGCGCGCGAGCGCGGTGTCATCTTCGACATCGGCCACGGCGGCGGGTCGCTCGGCTTTGCCACGTCGCGCGCCATGCTGGACGCCGGTTTCGCGCCCGACGTCATCTCGTCGGACGTGCACGTGGTCTCTGTGGACGGCCCGGCCTACGACCTGCTGCACACCCTGGCGAAGTTCCACGCCCTGGGCATGTCGCTGCCTGCAGTGGTCGCCTGCGCCACCCGCAACGCTGCACTTGCATTGAGGCGTCCCGATCTGGGCACCCTCAAGCCGGGTGTCGGGGCCGATGCCAGCATCTTCCGCGTCATCGACGAACACACCGTCTACCGCGACGTGGAGGGCGAGCCCCTGCAGGGCGCTTGCCGCTTCGAGTCTGGCGGGTTGGTGCTGTCCGGCGCCTGGTGGACGCCGCCAGCGCG
>CAYSOD010000447.1:0-3571 GCA_964432385.1 uncultured Rubrivivax sp. | reverse complement strand
GCCAGCAGGCTCTCGTAGGGAATCTTCAAGCCGTCGTGCAGGCGCTTGACCATCCGCAGGCTCAAGGGCCGCTTGCGGTTGAGCACCTCTGACACGCGGCCGCTCTGGCCAATGTACGGCTCCAGGTCGCGTGCTGTCAGGCCCTCCTGCTCCATGCGGAACTTGATGGCTTCCACCGGGTCTGCCGGCCCGAAGTCGTAGTGCTTGCTCTCATAGACCTCGATCAGCGTGACCAGGACGTCACGCTCGTCTGCCTGTGGCGTTCCTTCCTCGGCCTGAAAGATGGTCTCCAGCCGGATGAAGGCTTGACGCAAGTCGTCGTCGTTGCGGATGGGCTTAACAGTCATTCACGTTCTCCACGTCGATGCGGTCGTACTCTGCATGCGTCCCGACGAACTTCACCCAGACGATACCGGCTTGGTACTGAACTTCCACCACCAGCCGGTACTTGTTGCCGCCCACATTGAACACCACACGGTTGTGGCCGCAGATGCTGGCGCTGCGGAACTGATTCTTGATGTCCTGAGGCGTACGCCAGACGGACTTGAGGGCTTCCTCGTACCAACTGTGCAGTGGGCCTCGCGCATCGCCACATCCGGGTCGATCCCAGAACCTCTTCAAGCTGCTCTTAGCGATGACCCGCATCGGGAGAGTTTCTCCCAATTTGGGAGTTTCTGCAATGTGGATGCCCCTTCAGCGGCGGTAATCGTCCGGCGGCCTGGTAGAGGCACGACCAGGCGCCCGACCGGGCAAGCTCGTCCAACGAGACGATGCATCAACCACTGTCCGCTGCCACCATGCAGGCTTCTGCAACCGAACCCAAGCCCACCATGCCCACCTGCCAAAACCGAACCGTCCTCATCACTGGCGCCGGCGGCGGGCTGGGGCGGGCTTATGCCTTGGCGTTTGCCGCCCAGGGTGCACGGGTCGTGGTCAACGACATCCGGCTGGAAGCCGCCCAGGCCGTGGTGGACGAGATCCGCGCCGCGGGCGGTCAGGGCCTGGCCAATGGCGGCGACATCACCACGCTGGCGGGGGCGCAGGCCATCGTGGATGCCGCTGTGGCGGCCTTTGGCGAGGTGCATGTGTTGGTCAACAACGCGGGTGTGCTGCGGGATCGCATGTTCCTGTCCCTTTCCGAAGACGATTGGGACACCGTGATGCGCGTGCACCTGAAGGGGCACTTCTGCCTGGCCAATGTGCTGGGCCGGCGCTGGCGTGACGCCAGGAAGGCGGGCACCCCGGTGGAGCACCCGCGCATCATCAACACCAGTTCCGGCGCCGGGCTGCAGGGGTCCATCGGCCAGAGCAACTACGCCGCGGCCAAGGCCGGCATCGCTGGCTTGACGCTGGTGCAGGCGGCGGAGCTGGCCCGTTACGGCATCACCGTCAACTGCCTGGCACCGGCCGCGCGCACCTCCATGACCGAGGGCGCCATGCCCGAGCTGGTGAAGAAGCCCGAGTCCGGCTTCGACGTGTGGGACCCGCTGAACGTGGCCTCCATCGTCGTGTGGCTGGGCAGCCCGCTGTCGGCGCATGTGACTGGCCGCTGCTTCGAAGCCAAGGGTGGCGAACTTTCGGTGGCCGATGGCTGGCGCACCGGCGCCATCCTCGACAAGGGCGCGCGCTGGGACCCGGCCGAGCTCACGCCCGTGGTGGACCGCCTGATCGCCGAAGGCGTGCCGCCGCAGAAGGTCTACGGCACCTGAAGTGGCCCCGTTCGGGGCGTTACCCCAGGACAAACCTGATGGCCTGGCTTGGCGCTTCGGGCCATGATGTGCTCGGTTGGACACAGGGCCATGGACAATGGCTGGAGTTGAGGCCGCCGTTTGGCTATTGCCTCTGCTGTTGCTACGGCTGTTAACCCGGCCGCTGTCTCGGCTCCAGTTGCGGCCCTCCGTTGGCGCTGCCTCGGCCGTTCACAAGCTTTCAGGATCTGAGTTGAAGACGATCGTTCGCCACTGGTGGTGGTGCCTGCTTTGCACCGCCTTCCTGTCCTTTCCCTCCTGGGCCCAGAAGGTGGCCTTCATCAACCCTGGCAAGTCTGACGAGGCCTACTGGGTGAGCGCGGCGCGGTCCATGGAGGCGGCGGCCCGCAGCCTGGGTATGGAACTGGAGGTGCGCTATGCCGAGCGGCAATTCCCCGTTGCGCTGGAGATCGCCCGCGAACTCGCAGCCCGCCCGGACGGCCAGCGCCCGCAGGTGGTGATCGTGGCCAACGAGGGTGCCGCGGGCCCGGAGTTGCTGCGCATCCTGGCGGACAAGACCAAGGTGTTCATGGCCTTCAGCGGCATTTCGCAGCCGGCCGACGTGGCCGCCGCTGGCGAGCCGCGGCAACGCTTTCCCCAGTGGATCGGCTCGCTGGAGCCCAAGGCCGAGGAGGCGGGCTACCTCAGCGCCAAGGAGCTTATTGCCAAGGCGCGCGCCCAGGGGCTGCGTGCCAGCGACGGCAAGATCCACATGCTGGCGCTCACTGGCGACCGCGCCACCACCACCTCGTTCCAGCGCATCCAGGGCATGCGCCGTGCGGTGGAGGAGGCGCGCGATGTGGTGGTCGATCAGGAAGTCAACGCGCAGTTCAACCGGCAGCGCGCGCAGGAGGCCGCCGAGCAGCTCTTCGTGCGGTTTCCGCAGGCCCGAGCCGTGTGGGCTGGCAGCGACCAGATGGCTTTTGGTGCCATGCAGGCTTGGCAGGCCCGCGGAGGCACGCCCGGCAAGGACATGCTGTTTGCCGGCATCAACACGTCGCGCGAGGCACTGGAAGCAGTGAAGTCCGGCCGCTTGGCTGCATTGGCCGGAGGCCACTTCATCCTGGGCGCCTTCGCGATGGTGATGATCCACGACCACCACAAGGGCAAGGACTTCGCCCGCGACGAAGGCGCGGCGCTCAACGCCTCGATGTTCGTGCTGTTCGGCCCCAAGGAGGTGGACCTGTTTCTGTCCCGCTATGGCGAGGACCGCTTTGACGCTATCGACTTCCGCCGCTTCAGCAAGGTGCACAACCCCCAGCTGAAGCGCTATGACTTCAGCTTCCGGCAGTTGCTGCGCTGAACGGCCCGTCCAACCGGCCCCTGCCTGTCAACCGCATGAGCACATCCCCACCCGAGACGATGCGTCCGCTGGCCTCGCGCCTGAACCGCAGCATCTTCCTGTGGGCCACGGTGTTTGCGCTGCTGGCTGCTGCCTTGCAGGCCGTGCTCGGCTGGATCCACACGCAGGCCGAGTTCGAGCGCGCGCTGGTGCAGATCGGCGAGACCCATGCGCCCATGCTGTCCAAAAGCGTGTGGGACATCGAGCCCGAGGTGGTGCATCAGCAGCTCAAAGGGTTGCTGGGTCGCCCGGAGATCGTGCAGGTGCGCCTGAGCACGGCCACCGGGCAAACCTTTCAGCTGGGCGAGCCCGGCTTCATGGGGGCCGGCGAGCCGAGGTCCTTCAAACTGTTGCAGCCCGGCAGGCCCGAGGTCACCATCGGGGAGCTGCAAGTGCGTGCCAACCCTGCCGCCTTGTACCGTGAACTGGTCTACACCTTGGGCCCGGCGCTGCTGACCTACGGCCTGCTGACCTTCCTGAT
>CAYSOD010000446.1:0-3576 GCA_964432385.1 uncultured Rubrivivax sp. | reverse complement strand
AGCCGGCCTCCTCATAAGCGATGACGCTGACGGCGCCGCGCCGCTTGGAGAGCTTCAGCCCGTCATCACCCAGGATGATGGGGCAGTGGCCGAACTGCGGTAGCGCCCTGCCCTGCGCACCCACGCTCACGACGCCATTCGATCCTGTTCCTGCGCCCTGGGAACCACCAGCAGCCACGTCAGCTTGACTCTGCGGCAAGCTCATGACGGCGTGGAAGATGTTGATCTGCCAGGGCGTGTTGTTGACGTGCTCGTCACCGCGAAAGACGTGGGTGATGCGCATGTCCCAGTCGTCCACCACCACGGCGAAGTTGTAGGTGGGCACGCCGAGCGTGCGCGCCGCCTCGGGCAGCTCGGCCGTGGCGTCCTCGGGCGGGTGGCGCAGGATGATGAGGTCGTCGATCTCGCGGTTGGCAATGGTGATCGGGCCCTTGACCAGGTCGTTCCAGGTGACCTCACCGTCTTGCGGGTTCTTGAAGCGCACCACGGGCTTCACACCGGGGGGCACTGGAGGCAGCACCTTGCCGGGCTCGGGCCGCCAGCGGCCGTCGTAGTGCGTCTTCTCGCCACGCGCGCGCTGGGCTTCGCGCATGGCGTCCAGCTCTTCGGGCGTGCAGTAGCAGCGGTAG
Source organism: uncultured Rubrivivax sp. (assembly GCA_964432385.1). Classification (GTDB taxonomy): domain Bacteria; phylum Pseudomonadota; class Gammaproteobacteria; order Burkholderiales; family Burkholderiaceae_C; genus Rubrivivax. The sequence continues at coordinate 2,947 of CAYSOD010000446.1, read as the reverse complement.
GCCAGGCCCGCAGCGATGAGCTGCTCGGCCACCTCGTGGTAGCGGGCCAGGCGCTGCATCTGAAAGATGGGGCCTTCGTCCACGTCCAGGCCCAGCCAGCGCATGGAGGCGATGATCTGGTCCACCGAGTCTTGCGTGGAGCGGGCCACGTCGGTGTCTTCGATGCGCAGCACGAACTGCCCGCCATGGTGGCGCGCGTAGGCCCAGGAGTACAGCGCGGTGCGGGCCGTGCCCAGGTGCAGGAAGCCCGTGGGCGACGGGGCGATGCGGGTGCGGACGGGAAGAGAGGTCGGAGAGATGTTCATCGGGGAGAGTTCGTCAGGAGCTTGCGGGCTTGGACAGGCTCAGCCCGAGCGGAGGCTGGGGTTTGAGCCCCAGGCGCCTTCAGACCAGCGCATCGAGCCCGCGGGCCAGATCGGCCTTGAGGTCGGCCACGTCTTCCAGGCCCACGCCAAGACGGATCATGGCCTGGGTGATGCCGGCGGCCTGTCGTTGCGGCTCGGTGAGCCGACCGTGCGTGGTGCTGGAGGGGTGGGTGATGATGCTGCGCACGTCACCGAAATTGGCGGCGATGCTGCACAGGCGCGTGGCGTCGATGACGCTGAAGGCCTGCTCACGCCCGCCCTTCACATCGAACGACAGCACGGCGCCGCCATGGCCGCTTTGCTGGCGCATGGCCAGCGCATGCTGCGGGTGCGATGCCAGACCGGGGTGGTACACGCGGGCCACCGCCGGATGTTGCTCCAGCCACTGCGCCAACTCCAGCGTGCGCGCGCTTTGCGCTAGCACACGCACCGACAGCGTCTCCATGCCCTTGGCCACCACCCAGGCGTTGAAGGGCGACAGGCTGATGCCGGCGCTGCGCATGACGGGGAAGAACTTGCCGCGGATGAGCGAGGCCGGACCGCACAGCGCGCCCGCGTTCACGCGGCCCTGCCCGTCCAGGAACTTGGTGCCGGAGTGCATGACGATGTCGGCGCCGAACTTCACAGGCTGCTGCAGCGCGGGCGAGCACATGCAGTTGTCCACCGCCAGCAGGGCGCCGGCCTCGTGCGCGATGTCGGCCAGGGCCTGGATGTCGCACACCTCGGTCAGCGGGTTGGTGGGCGTCTCGGCAAACAGCAGCTTGGTGGTGGGGCGCACGGCGGCCTTCCACTCGGCCACGTCGGTCTGGCTGACGAAGCTGGTCTCCACCCCAAACTTGCCGAACTCGCCCTGCAGCAGCTTGATGGTGGAGCCGAACACGCTGCGCGAGCAGATGACATGGTCGCCCGCCTTGAGCAGGCCCATGATCATCAGCAGGATGGCGCCCATGCCGCTGGCGGTGCCGATGCAGTCCTCCGTGCCTTCCAGCGCGGCCAGGCGGCGCTCCATGATGGTGACGCTGGGGTTGGAGAAGCGGCTGTAGACGAAGGCCTCTTCCTCGTCCGCAAAGCGGCGCGCGGCCGTCTCGGCGTTGGGGTGGACGAAGCAGCTGGTGAGGTACAGAGCCTCGGAGTTCTCGCCATAAGGCGAGGCGGGCAGGCCCTCGCGCACGGCCAAGGTGTCCAGGCCCACGCCCTCGGGGAGGTGCAGGCGTGGCAGCGTCTTCTTGTCAGTCATGGTGTGTTCTCTGCGGCTTCCTGCAGCGCCAGTCGGCTGCGGGCCGGGCCGTCCTCTTCGTCGGGCTGGGCGCGGCGCTGGGCCTCCAGCGTGGCGAAGTCTTCCAGCGTGACGTCGCCAGTGATGTAGCGGCCGTCAAAGCAACTCGCCTCAAAGCCGGCGAGCGCCGGGTTCAGCGCGCGGATGACGCGCTTCATGGCGTCCACGTCCTGGTAGATCAGGGCGTCGGCTCCAATGAAGGCACGCACCTCCTCCAGGCTGCGGCCGTGAGCCACGAGCTCTTCGGGCGTGGGCATGTCGATGCCGTAGACGTTGGGGTGGCGCACCGGCGGCGCGGCCGATGCCATGTAGACCTTGCGGGCACCCGCCTCGCGCGCCATCTGCACGATCTCCTTGCTGGTGGTGCCGCGCACGATGGAGTCGTCCACCAGCAGCACATTTCGACCCTTGAACTCCATGCCGATGGCGTTGAGCTTCTGGCGCACGCTCTTCTTGCGCACCGCCTGGCCCGGCATGATGAAAGTGCGGCCCACGTAGCGGTTCTTCACGAAGCCTTCGCGGTAAGGCTTGCCAATCATGTAGGCCAGCTGCATGGCACTCGGCCGGCTGCTTTCGGGGATGGGAATCACCACGTCGATGTCGCTGGGCGGCATGGTGGAGATCAGGCGCTGCGCCAGCGTCTCGCCCAGATTCAAGCGCGCCTGGTAGACGGAGATGCCGTCCAGCACGGAGTCGGGCCGCGCCAGGTAGACGTACTCGAAGATGCAGGGGTTGAGCGTGGGGTGGTCAGCGCACTGGCGGGTATGGACCGTGCCGTCCATCTCGATGAAGAGGGCCTCGCCCGGGGCCACGTCGCGCGTGAGGCGGTGGCCTGTGCCTTCCAGCGCCACCGATTCACTGGCCACCATGACCTCGCGGCCCTCGGGCGTAACGGTCTCACCAAAGCACAGCGGGCGGATGCCGAAGGGGTCACGGAACGCCAGCAGCCCGTGCCCGGCGATCAATGCCACCACGGCGTAGGAGCCCTTGATGCGCCGGTGCACGGCGGCCACGGCCTTGAACACATCATCCGGCGTGAGCGGCAGGTTGCGCGCCACCTGTTCCAACTCATGCGCCAGCACGTTGATCAGCACCTCGGTGTCACTGCCGGTGTTGATGTGGCGGCGGTCCACCGCGAAGAGTTCGTCTTTCAGCGCGTGGGCGTTGGTGAGGTTGCCGTTGTGCACCAGCACGATGCCAAACGGCGCGTTGACGTAGAACGGCTGCGCCTCTTCTTCAGAATAGGCATTGCCGGCGGTGGGGTAGCGCACCTGGCCCAGGCCGATGTGGCCCGGCAGCGCGCGCA
>CAYSOD010000445.1:0-3586 GCA_964432385.1 uncultured Rubrivivax sp. | reverse complement strand
CTGCCCAAAGCGCACAGCACTGCGGAAAACAGCAGGGTCTGCACGTTGGTGAGCTCGCCCTTGGCGGTGGGCCGCCAGGCGGTGCGGGCCATCTTGCGGTCGATCTGCTGCTCGACCAGGCAGTTGAAAGCCGCCGCTGCCGCGGCCACCAGCCAGATGCCCACCGTGGCCGCACCTGCCACCTTCAGGTCCGGCAGGCCCGGCTCGGCCAGCAACATGCCGATCAGCGCGCAAAAGACGATGAGCTGCACCACGCGCGGCTTGGTCAGCGCGTAGAACTGCGACCAGCGGCTGGCAGCGGGTGGAATGGGGACGGCAGTGGAAGTCATGGCCAGGGCCGCGGATTCTAGGAGGCGACCCAGTCGGCGCGCGCCCCAGAACTCAAGGCCGCGGGCTGGCGCTGGGCGCCCGCCCTCGCCCGCGCGATGAGGGACGTGGTCACGGCCACGAGCCCCGCTGCACCCGCCGAGTGCGCCAGGGCCGCGGCCAGAGGCCAGCCCAGCACCACGTTGGACAGGCCGCTGAGCATCTGCCACAGCGCCAGCGCCAGCAGCCACAGGGCCGTGCGCCGCAGCGCGGCATCGGTACTGGCCCACAGGCGCCAGGCCAGCCCGCACAGCCCAGCAAAGAGCACCATGGCGACCATCCGGTGCACCATGTGGATGGCCACCAGAGCGTCCATGGGGATGAAGCTGCCCTCGTCCGTGCGCCCGAGTTCGCGCAGCAGCGTGAAGCCTTCGTCGAAGTTCATGGCAGGCCACCACTGCCCGTTGCAAGTGGGAAAGCCCGTGCAGGCCAGCACCGCGTAGTTGGTGGAGACCCAGCCGCCCAGGGCGATCTGCACCCACAGTAGGCCGGTCACACCCGCAGCCCAGGCCCATTGGGTGGAGCTCAGGCTCAGACGGCGGCCGCGCCAGGTTTCATGTTGCACCATCAGCAGGGCCAGCAGGAACATGCCGCCCAGCAGGTGGGCCGTGACGATGGCAGGGTAGAGCTTGAGGGTGACCGTGTACTTGCCGAACAGGCCCTGCACGATCACCCACACCAAGGTGGCCGTGGGCCACCAGGGCGAATGCGGCAAGACCGGCCGCACGCTGCCGTCAGGGGCGATGGCGCCCCGGCGCGCTCCGAGCCAGCTCGCCGCGGCCATCACCAGGATGAGCACGCCCACCGTCATCGCCAGGTAGCGGTGGATCATCTCGATCCAGGCCTTGGTGAAGGTCACCGGCCCGCTGGGCAGGGCGGTCTGCGCCGCGTGGATGTCGCTGTGCGCGCCAATCGGGCTGGCCGCGCCATAGCAGCCGGGCCAGTCCGGGCAGCCCAGGCCTGAATCGGTCAGCCGGGTGAAGGAACCGAAGACGATCAGGTCAAAGGTCAGGAACAGCGTGACGGCCGTGAGGGCGGCAATGCGCGCCGCCGTGTCGCCACTGCGCTGGCGCAGCCACACCCAGGACAGCGGCAGCAGCGCGATCACCAGCGCCAGCAGCGCCAGGCGCAGCGTGGGCGAGAAGTCGACCAAGGGGACGTCGGTCATGAGCGGCTCGGTTGGGCTCGGGCAGTGTGGGTGAAGCAGACGGATCGGCGGGCGCCGTCAACGGCCCGGTTGGTCCCAGAAGGAGGAGGCGCGCAGCAGCCGCTCCAGGTCGCGCTTGACCTTGGAGGGCTCGGGTTGCGGCGGAAAACGCATCATCCACTCGCCCATGGGGTCCACCACGTAGAGGTGGGCTTCCAGGGCCTGGCCGGCCGCGGGCTGCAGCCAGGCCGCCAGGTCACCTGCAGGCGCGCGCAGCGCCTGCACGGGCTCCAGCCCCTGCAGGGAGGCGCGCAGGTCCGGGGTCAACGGGGCGTCGTCGGTGATCAGCCACACCTTGTCCAGGCGCTCGCGCTCGCGGCCCAGCATTTGCCGCAATTGGCGCTGCGTGTACAGGCGCTGCGCGCAAGGCGCATCGCAGGCGCCGCCGCCTACCACCACCAGCAGCCACTGCTTGCGCAGTGACACGGGGTCCACAGGCTGGCCATCCAGATCGCGCAGCGACAGGTTGGCCGGCATGGTGCGGGTGGGTTGCACCAGCGTGCCGTAGTTGCTGCGGCCGTCGGGGCGGATCACGTAGTAGGTGAAGTACGAGGCCACGACGGGCGCGGCGCAGGCCAGCAGCACCAGCAGCATCTTCAGCCGCCCGCTGACCGTCCTGCGGCGGATGTCCTCCGGGCCCGGGGCGGGCATGGTGTGCACCGTCAGGCCCAGGGGCTCGTCAGGCGGGGTCGGAGGTGCGGTGGTCACGGGCGGCACGGCGGCGGGGTCGCAGGATTTGGAACCAGACATACAGAGCGATGGTCGTCAGCGACAGCGCGAACCATTGGAAGGCGTAGCCATAGTGCTTGTGGACGTCCGCGGCCGGCAAGGGCCAATCCCTCAACAGCCGATCAGGACGCGGCGCTTGACCGGTGACGGGCGGGGCCGTGTCCAACTCCAGCACCGACAGAGGCCGCAGCTTGAGACGGGTTTCCAGCGCATACGCCCCGACGTCGAGATTTTGCCGGATGGGCCCGCTGGAGGCGGCGTTGAAGTCGTACAGCCGGGCTGGCGGCGGGGCGATCCGCGCCAACAGTTGTACCGGGCCGCCCGGCAGGGGCGGCGCTTGCACACGCGTGCGGTCTCTCAGGTCGCGCGGCAGCCAGCCGCGCTGCACCAGCACGGCGGTGCCATCCGACAGGCCCAGCGGCGTGAGCACAAAGAAACCTGGCCGACCCTGCATCTGGCGGTTTTCCAGGTAAATCGTGTGGTCCGCCAGCCAGATGCCCTGCAGTTGGATGCGGCGGTGCAGCAGGCCCTGCAAGGCCAGCTCATCTACCGGCAATTCCTGTGGTCCCAGCGCCGGCAGATCGCGGCGGTTGTCCAAGGCGGCCTGCAGCACCTCCTTCTGAGCGGCGCGGTCCAGCTGCCATACGCCCAGCCGCGCCGTGATGCCGGCCGTGATCACCGCGGCCGCCAGAACGATCCAGGACTTGCGGCTCAGCATGCCCGTGCGCACACCGCCTGCGAAGGCCGTGTGAAATACTCCACGCCCATGAAGATCCTCATCGTGATCCTGCTCGTGGCAGTGCTGGTGGCCTTGGCGGGTGCCGGCGTGTTCATGCTGCGCAAGGGGGCAGAGCCCGGGTCCAAGAGCCCGGCGATGGCCCGGGCGCTGGCGGTGCGGGTGGGGCTGTCCATCACGGTGTTCCTCTTCGTGCTGCTGGCCTGGTACCTGGGCTGGATCAAGCCTTCGGGCATCCCCCTGTCAGCCTGAGAACTTGCGCGGGCTGTGGCTGGGCACGTACCCGGCACAGCCCGGTCTGCCCTGTTGACGAAAAACGCCGCACGAGGCGGCGTTTGTCTCAGGACCGTGCAGGGGCTCAGAGCCAGTAGACCAGGAAGTACAGCCCCAGCCAGACCACGTCCACGAAGTGCCAGTACCAGGCTGCGCCCTCGAAACCGAAGTGGCGCGTGGGTGTGAAGTGGCCCTTCTGCAGGCGCAGCGTGATGAACACCAGCATCAGCATGCCCACGAACACGTGGAAGCCGTGGAAGCCGGTGAGCATGAAG
>CAYSOD010000444.1:0-3596 GCA_964432385.1 uncultured Rubrivivax sp. | reverse complement strand
CGCGCTTACCGCCTTCAACTTCGGAGAAGTTACCTTTTACAATTCCTTTGCTGATACGACCGAAGCCGCGCTGAATGTTGGCGAGGCCGCCCAGCGGATCTGTCTTGACAGCGCGCAGATGTGGATCAGCACCTTGGCCTTTGAGTCGGCAGTCCCACGTCGGAGGAATGCAGCGGTTGCCACAGCGCACATTCGGTGGGTTGCACTGCACGTTGCGCGATGTCTTGCGTGCGTCCAGCCGCTCTCGGGCAGCCAGGTACGCCGCGGTCCGGAAGCCTTCAGGAGTCAGGGGGTGCTGGTTGTCCATCAGTACACCTCCCAGCCAGCGCGGAGGGCTTCAAGTTCGCCCTCGGGGACGGGGGACAGCCCTGCCACATTCTGCCGGGGGAATAGAGAAGCCACACCTTGCTTGGCGGAGCGCATCGAAGCGAAGCCCGTGACGTAGGGCCCTTCGAGCAGTGCGCCGTCGGGCGTGTCGAAGCGAGCGCGGTAGAGCTTGTAGCTGCGCGTGCGGTTGGGTCCGAACACCATGAGTGGCGCCGCGGCACTGGAGTCCGTGCGCTGGCCATCAGGGCCGACGAGATAGCCGGCGCGCACAGCGCCCTCGGTGTGGGTGACGCGGATGCGCAGGCCCTGGGCCTGGTAGGTGTCGAAGGTGTCGCGGCGTTTCGCGGTGGGCTCGGGTTCTGCGGTGGTGGCGTCCTCGGGGGGTTGGTCCGGTGGGTTCTGCAGCGCCTGCGCCTGGGCCTCGTAGCTCATCATCTGGCTCTGGAACGACGCGTCGGCCTGGGCGACGAGCTGTTCCGACACCGCTTCGTTCAGGGTCGTCTCGATGCCGTACTCGGTGCCGCCAAAACGGGATTCACGTACTTCAATAGCGTTGAGGACGCCGAGGTTCACGTACTGCGCGTCGACTTGGGCCATCTGCAGGCGCAGCGCTGCTTTCTCGCTGGCTGTCTCGGTGAACACCGAGGGGAAGTGCGTGGCCCAGGATGCCGGCGGCCTGCCACGCATCGGGCCTTCGCGTGACGCCAGGATGTACTGGAACACCTCGGTCACTGGGGTGCGGCAGTACACCTCCTGCCACTGCTCGACTAGCGAGGCCCAGACGCGCTCCTCGAAGCGGCCTTCCTTGCCGAGGCCGCCGGGGCTGTCGCCCATGAGGATCGAGGCCGGCCAGCCGGTGGCGGCCTGCAGATCCTTCACGAACGGATCCGTGGCCGAGGCGATGTTGCTCAGAGCGCGGTTGAGGAACTGCAGGTCCTCCTCGACGTCGACGACCATGCCGCCGTAGACGCTGCGGCTCAGGTTGTTGGCCTCGAGGCGCTTGCGCAGATCGCTCTCGTTTCCGGAAGCGATGCGCTGGAACAGGCCAGGGATCTTGTGGACGAACAGGTCGGCGTCGGAGGTCATCGACTCCAGGCCCGACATGGCGCTCTCGTAGCGCTTGTACGACTCCCAGATCAGTTGGAGAACGCTGTGGCCCCAGCCGGTGTTGCGCGATCGGATGCGCCAAGGCAGGTACAGGCCGTCGAAGCGGGCGACGCGGGAGCTGTGAATACGGACGTTGACGTAGGGGCCGTTCTGCTCCGGCGTGATCCGCTGGCTGGTCGTGATCCGGTAGTGCGAGGGCTTGGACCAGTCCGTGATGGTGAAGTCCTCGGGGATCAGCTCATGACGCGACAGCGGGACGTAGCCGCCGATCGAGCGGATGCGGGCGATGTCGACCGGTTCGTCCTCGGGGAGGCCGTCATCGATGAGCAGCACCAGGCCGGCGCCGCCGTAGAGGCGCTGCAGCTTGATCACCTCGGAGAGAGCAGTGTGGAACTGCGTGGCCTTCAGGTACTCCTCGAACCCGGTGATGGCGTCCTGGGCGGCGGGGTCGTCGCCCCCGATCGTGATCGTGGCCCGGTGGCGCAGGATTTCGTCGGCAATGGCGTCCACGTAGCGACGTGGGACACCGTGGCTGTAGAGGGCTTCGAGCTCGCCTTGATTCAGGAGGTATGAAGAGCCGACAGAAGTTGCAGTTGTCTTGTCTTTTCCGCCTACACCCATGCCGGTGAGGACGTTGACAAGTGCCCCGTCGTTTCTATTACTACTTATATCATTCCGGAAGCTATCGGAAACAAGCGGCTCCACGGCAGCGGTGGGCAGGGGGCGATACCCGCAGTCTACGTGCTGAGGCTGAATCTTTTAGAGTCGCAAACATCGGGAGAAATCGACAAAAACTCAGCTTTGCGGTGCAGAAACTCAGAGTTTGGGCATAAGAACTCAGCATTACACACAAAAACTCAGCGTCGAAGCCGCCCGCGCTCGGGGTCCATACGCTGGGTAAGCGGCTTGCGGCGCATGGTGGACCATCACATCGATGGCTCGGTCCTCCTCTCGAAGCATCACGCCAAGCTGCGATTCAGGCAGGGCATCCTCGAGTCCTGGGGGTGCGCCTGTGCCTACTGCGGGGCGCCGGCCGGCACGCTCGACCATGTCCGCCCTCGGTGCAGAGGTGGGCACACCGTGGCGCGCAATCTGATCGCGGCGTGCGCGGACTGCAACCAGGCGAAGGGCTCGGCGCTGGACTGGGTTGATTGGTTCCGCGGGCAGCCGTTCTGGAATCCGGAGCGAGAGGCGGACATCTGGTTGTGGCTACACCCGGTGCAAGTGGCGTAGCAGCATTGCGCGGCCTTGAATATACAATTAAATGTGAGCGAAGAACCCCGCAGTATTAGGGGTCTCCGGGACGGCGCTGCAGGCGAATGCCAATGCCATCACCGCGTCGTCGTGCGCTCCTGATGCGGCCTCGCGGGCGCCAGACTCCTTCTGCTGAAAGGCGCGCAGTTCGTTGGGGATGACGCCCTCGGGGAAGATCAGCTCGTTGCGCTCCAAGTAGTACAGGATGCGGTCGGTTGCTACTACCTTGCTGGGGCGGCTCGTGCTGAACGTCTCGATAGCATAGTTGGGCAGGATGTTGGCGAGCGCCTCTGCAATCACGGCTCCCATCGCCTGCTTCTCCACGATTACCCGCTCCGGTAGGTAATCCTCGATGAGGGACTTCACATGACGCAAGCTGTAATCAGTGCTCTTGCCGTTCTCGTGGTACATGGCCACCACTTCGTAGGGAGTGGTGGTAATGTCCAGCACCAAGGCGGTGAAGTAGTCGTTGCCCCCGGCGTTGGGGTCAATACCAATCACGTAGGTGCGGCCTACAGAGCCGCACTCGCGCCAGTGGCCGCGCGCGGCCCGGCGGATCAGGTCTGTTGGGTAGATCTGGGTGTCGGTCGCGCCGAAGGCCAGCTCGTATTCGCTGTCCCATGCGGCCTGGGTCATGCGGCGAGACTCGCGGGTCCGCTGCGCCCACTGCGGGTCAGCCCCGTAGATCGGATGCTGGCTGTAGTGGATCGCGACGCGGTTCCATGAGTCGCTTACTTCTCCAAGCAGCGTGTTCAGCGCGTCGATGTCGCAGCGGCGCACGTAGTCGTACCAGTCGACCGGCGTGCCCTGGTGCCAGAGCTGGCCGAACCAGTCGAGCTCGGTGTCGGGCGTAGAGGTGACGATCACCTTGGCGGCCTCGCCGACCATGGACAGCGTGGGCATGGCGC
>CAYSOD010000443.1:0-3597 GCA_964432385.1 uncultured Rubrivivax sp. | reverse complement strand
GATCGGCTCCTTCGTGATGTCGACGTTGGCGAAGTTGTGGCCGATCTCGAACACGCTAGGCAGGCGCTTCATGATGGTCTCGGCACCCAGGTGCGTCATGTCCAGCACGACGTAGTCCTTGTTGGGCCCGCAGCCGCGTCCTTCCTTGATTTCCTGGTCCATGCAGCGGGAAACAAAGTCACGCGGCGCCAGGTCCTTCAAGGTGGGTGCGTAGCGCTCCATGAAGCGCTCGCCGTTGCTGTTGCGCAGGATGGCGCCCTCGCCGCGGCAGCCCTCGGTCAGCAGCACACCCGCGCCGGCCACGCCGGTGGGGTGGAACTGCCAGAACTCCATGTCCTCCAGCGGCACGCCGGCACGCGCGGCCATGCCCAGACCGTCACCGGTGTTGATGAAGGCGTTGGTGCTGGCCGCGTAGATGCGCCCGGCGCCCCCCGTGGCAAACAGCGTGACCTTGCCCTCGAGGATGTGGACGTCGCCTGTTTCCATCTCGAGCGCCGTCACGCCCAGCACATCGCCGTCGGCGTCGCGGATCAGGTCCAGCGCCATCCACTCGACGAAGAAGTTGGTGCGGGCCTTGACGTTCTGCTGGTACAGCGTGTGCAGCATGGCGTGGCCGGTACGGTCGGCCGCGGCGCAAGCGCGCTGCACGGGCTTTTCCCCATAGTTGGCGGTGTGGCCGCCGAAGGGTCGCTGGTAGATCGTGCCGTCGGGGTTGCGGTCGAACGGCATGCCGGCGTGCTCGAGCTCGTACACGACCTTGGGCGCCTCGCGGCACATGAACTCGATGGCGTCCTGGTCACCCAGCCAGTCCGACCCCTTGACGGTGTCGAAGAAGTGGTAGTGCCAGTTGTCCTCGCTCATGTTGCCCAGCGACGCACCGATGCCGCCCTGCGCCGCCACCGTGTGCGAGCGGGTGGGAAACACCTTGGACAGGACGGCCACGTTCAGGCCGGCCTGCGACAGGCGCAGCGAGGCCTGCATGCCGGAACCGCCGGCACCGACGATGACGACGTCGAACTTGCGGCGTGGAAGGTTTGCGAAAGACATGGGACTCAGAGCCTCCAAAGCACCTGGACGGCCCAGCCGGCGCAGCCGACGAGCCAGACGATCGTGAACACCTGCAGCGCCAAACGCACACCCACGGGCTTGACGTAATCCATCCAGATGTCGCGCACGCCCACCCAGGCGTGCCAGGCCAGCGAGACGATGACCACGAAGGTCAGCACCTTCATCCACTGCGCAGAGAAGATACCGGCCCAGCGGTCATAGCCCAGCGGGCCGGGCAACAGCAACTGCACCAGCAGCACGACGGTGAACAGGGCCATCAAGACGGCGGTGACGCGCTGGCTCAGCCAGTCGCGCATGCCGTAGTGAGCACCGACGACGATGCGCTTGGCACCGAAATTGGGTTGTGCACTCATGGCAGGCTCCTCAGTACAGGCCGAACAGCTTGGCACCCAGCGCCAGCGTCAGCAGCACGCTCAAAGCCAGGGTGACGATGGCCGAGTTGTGGCCCTGCTCTTTGGTCACGCTGTGCGTGGCATCCATCCACAGGTGGCGCACGCCGGCGATGAAGTGATGCAGATAGCCCCAGATCAGCGCCAGCACCACCAGTTTGACGAACCACCCTGGGACAAAGCCGATACCGGCCACGAAGGCACTGGTGAAGCGCTCGTAGGAGATCTCGGAGGTGACGCTGGTGTCGAAGAGCCAGATCACGAAGGGCAGCAGCAAGAACATCATCGCGCCACTGATGCGGTGCAGGATGGACACGATGCCCGCGGGGGGCAGGCGGTACGCGATGATTTGAGAGACGTGGATGTTGCGGTGGACCGGCCTCGGTCTGCGGGCTGTAGACATGGATGTCCTCTTCCTTCTCCTCGGTGGGCCTGCACCTGGTTGGGCGGCCGGTGTGTTGTTGTGGCTGCCGAAGCAACCTCGTTGTGCTCTGTTCTTGCTGTGGTTGGCCTGCTGACCGCCTGAGTTTATTGCAACGCAGCAACCTGACTTGAGGGCTACAGGTGGGTGGGGTCAGGGTCTTCTTAAAGGGGTTCAGTTCAGCTCGTTCCGGTAGTGGTGGTGCTCGGTTCGGTACAGGCCGCGGCGCAGCTCCACGGGCTTGTCGCCATAGGTGAAAGACAGGCGCTCCACCGACAGCAACGGCGCGCCGACGGCCACAGCCAGCTCGGCCGCTTGCGCCTCATCGGCCGCCACGGCGCGGATCTTCTCCTCTGCCCGGATCATGCGCACGCCGAACTCGGCCTCGAACAGGCGGTACATGGGCCCTTTCCAGGCCGAGAGTCTTTCCGCAGTCAAGCCCTTGAAGAGGGCCCCGGGCAACAGGATGTCATCCAGCACCACGGGAGCCTGCGGCGACAGCAGCACCCGGCGGATCTCCACCACCGGGTCGCCGCTCTTCAGGCCCAGCGCCCGCGCAACATCGGCCGGCGCGCGCTGGCGCCGGCACCCGATCAGGCGGCGCTGCAAGCCCGCCGCACCACCTGCATCGGGCATGAGGCGCAGGAAGCGGTACTGCGTGCGCTCCTCGGCATGCGTGGCCACGAAAGTGCCCTTGCCCTGGCGGCGCACCAGCAGATTTTCGGTGGCCAGTTCGTCCACCGCCTTGCGTACGGTGCCCTGGCTGACCCGAAACCGCGCTGCCAGGTCCATCTCGCTGGGGATGGCCTGTCCGGGTAACCATTCGCCGCTTTGCAGGCTGCGGGTGAGCAGTTCTTTGATCTGCTGGTACAGCGGGCTGAAGGCGGGCGTGCCTTCCTGGGCAGGATCGGTCACCGAGGCGGACACCGCAGTGGGGGCAGACGAAGCCGGCATGCCACGCATTGCAGCACAGCCGACTGCCTCAGGCAAGAACTCTTGTACAAGATATAAGACTTAAGAGACATGTCAGCCCGGCGCAGGGTCTGGGCCCTTAAACTCCGCATCGATCGATTTCCAGAACTTCAGGCGCATGAGCGCCAGCGGCTGCCTCCAGCCTTCACCCTTTCGCTGACCTCCTTCCACCTCCCCTGGAGCCCCCGATGAGCAAGAAACCCGTTCGAGTCGCCGTCACAGGCGCCGCAGGCCAGATTGGCTACGCGCTGCTGTTCCGCATCGCTTCTGGCGAGATGCTGGGCAAGGACCAGCCCGTGATCCTGCAATTGCTGGAGATCCCCGACGAGAAGGCCCAAAAGGCGCTCAAGGGCGTGATGATGGAGCTCGAAGACTGCGCTTTCCCGCTGCTGGCCGGCATGGAAGCGCACGGCAGCGCCGAGACCGCTTTCAAGGACACCGACTACGCCCTGCTGGTGGGCGCCCGCCCGCGCGGCCCTGGCATGGAGCGCGCCGATCTGCTGGCCGCCAACGCCCAGATCTTCACCGCCCAGGGCAAGGCCCTGGACAAGGTGGCCAGTCGCAACGTGAAGGTGCTGGTGGTAGGCAACCCCGCCAACACCAACGCCTGGATCGCCATGAAGAGCGCACCCAGCCTGCCGCGCGAGAACTTCACCGCCATGCTGCGCCTGGACCACAACCGCGCGCTCAGCCAGATCGCCGCCAAGACCGGCAAGCCCGTGGCCTCGATCCGCAAACTGGCCGTGT
>CAYSOD010000442.1:0-3615 GCA_964432385.1 uncultured Rubrivivax sp. | reverse complement strand
GCGGCACTCGGCATCGGCTGGAGCCGCGGCAAGATGCTTTTCACCGTGTTCGGCAACCTGGCCAGCAAACCGTTGACCGACCCGGTGTGGGGCAACACCGCCAAGCAGTTCCAGAACCAACTCGCCGTGGCGCGGTACTTCACCGAGGAGATGGGCGTGGCCACCGAAAACCTGGCCACGCTGCGCGGCGTGATCGGCAGCGTCACGCCCGACACCGATGTCTCCACCACCGACAAGATCGTGCAGATCATCGGGACGGTGCCGCCGGGCGGCTGAACCCCCGGCACCAAAGGCCGACGGCCCGCAGTACGAGCAGGCAGCGTCGGCAACTGCACGACGCCGTCTCGCGCACACTCACGGCATGCATCCCTTACGACACTTGGTGACCGTGCTGCTGATCGGGTGGTGGTCCTTCATCAGCCCGGCAGCGTCCGCTGCCGACCTGGAACGCGGCCGGCAGCTCTACAACACCGCGCCGCAAGCCGGCTTGTTGGCCTGCGTGGACTGCCACGGCGAGAAGCCACAGGAACAGAACTTCGGCAACATCTGGGCAGGCAGGCACGCCACCTTCCTGATCGAGCGCGCCGTGTCCATCAACACAGGGGGCATGGGCTACTTCCGCAGCTTCTACGACCGCTCCGCTCTGGCAGACATCGCAGCCTGGCTGGGCACGGCACCCACTTCGTTGACCTTTGCTGACACCCCCGTCGGCACTGTGAGCGCCAACCGCAGCGTGACCTTGAGTGCCAGCACCAAGGCGGGAATCACCGGCTTGAGCTGGCGGGCAGAGGGTGACTACACGGTCAGCGCGGGCACCTGCGGCTTGGCTGTGGGCCGATTTGCCGCCTGCTCTTTGGAGGTGGCCTTTTCGCCCAGCGAACCCGGCTTGCGCAAGGGCGCACTGTTCATCTCGCACGACGGGAGTCCGTCCCCCATTCGCATCGAACTCACTGGCACAGGCCTGGCCCGCACCGCCGCCGTCGCCTCCTTGGGCCCGGCACGGCTGAACTTCGGCCGTGCGTCGCCGCCGCAGGTGGCCACACTGCGCAATGACAGCGACACGGCACTGACCGTGCAGAACGTCCAGGTCAGCGGCCCCGGGTTCCGCTGGGGCGGGGGAAGTTGCGTCAAGGGGCTCAAACTGGCTGCGAAGGCGTCCTGCAGCGCGCTGGTCACCGCTTCGCCAGAGTCGACTGCTGAACGCACGGGCTGGGTCTCGATCGCCCATGATGGGCAAGGCGGCATCAGCACCGTGGAGCTTCGTGGCGCTGCGGGTGCACTGCTGCCGCGGCTTGTGGCGACCATCAAGTCGGTCGATCTGGGCACCGTCGGCCTTGGCGAAGTCATCACCTCCAGCTGGGTGGCCTTCGTCAACCAGGGGCCCGGACCACTGAGCTGGCATCTGCCTTCCACCGGTGATGCGGTGTTCAGCGCAGCCCAATCCGACTGCGCGGCCGGCGCCGTCATGCCGGTGGGGGCCACCTGCCGGATAAAGATCGCCTTCAGCACCCCGCGCGCGGGCAGGTTCACCTCGACGCTTCGCTGGACGACGGGAACGGCCATCACCCCCGAAGTGCCCATTTCAGGGGTTGCAGCCGTGGACACCATGTCCGCCACTTCTGGATCGTTGACCAACCCCGCGCCCAGTTCATCGAAGGCTACCTGGGCCGTGGATCAGGTGGCCTTGGCCATGGGCGGCGTCCCCGCGGGCACACGGGTGACCCGGCGCCTGACCTTACACAACCTGGGTACCCAGCCCCTGCACCTGGGCCGCATGGCCGTGACCGGCGAATCGGCAGGTGAGTTTGACTTGGCCGGAGACTGCCAGGAGGGCCGAGCAGTGCCTGCGGGGCAGACCTGCCAGGTCGAGGTCAGCCGCACGGCAAGACTCACCGGGGAATCCGTCATGGCCAGCCTGCTGGTGCAGGTAGGCACCCCGCTGCAAGCGGCGACGATCCTGTTGGACGGCTCCTCAACCGAGGAGGTCGCGGCCTCGGCACCAAGCTGGCTGCCTTCGAGCGCAGTGTCAGCTGCCACGGACCTGCAGCTCAGGGTGGACGGCCTCCCGCCGGGAGCACCCTTGGACGGGGGCAGCGTGCTTGTGGGCGAGGCCACTGCGCCCAGGACAGTGACGCTGCTGAACCGGAGCCCGCTGGCGTCACCGCCCTTGATGTGGCGGCTCGGCGGGCCGGGCAGCAGGGACTGGAGTGTCAGCCTGCCGGCCAGCCCCAGCGGTTGTAACGCCGGGCAGGCGCTGGCGTCAGGAGCCCAGTGCACGCTGCTGCTCAGCTTTCAGCCCACGGGCCCGGGGCGGCGAGAGGCGTGGCTGTTTACGCCGGGGCCCAGCGGGTCGCCGGGGTTGAAGATCCAAGGCGTGGGGCTGGTGACAGCCGCCGGCCGTGCGGCGGCACAGCCTGGGGCGATCACCTTCCAGGCCAGCCCTGCCGGGGCGCCGCCTCCTCAGTCCGTGTTGGTCATCAACGAGGGTGCTGCGGCAGCCAGGGTGGCGGGCCTGGGCGTGAGCGGGGCTGGTTTCCAAACCGTGACCAGTGCAGTTACCGCATGTCCGGAACCACCCTTCGACCTCCTGCCGGGGTTGTCCTGCAACCTGGGCATCCAGTGGACCGGCACCGCAGCAGGCGCGGCAGGGTCCACGTTGCGGCTGACGACGGGAGAAGACGGTGCAGAACTCCGGGTGCCGCTGACGGTGGCAGAAGACCCGTTGCTGAGGACCAATGAAGGGGGCAGTGGTGGAGCCCTTTATGGACTCTGGTGGCTTGGCCTTGCTTGCGCTGCGCTGATGTTGCATAGCTCAGGCGCGCGGCGTCACGCCTTGCAGGACCCGTCAAAGGCTCAGTAGGAGAATCATTGCATGTCGGCCACCGCACAAGCTGCACTGATGGAGCCCCCGGGGCCAGTTCGTCGCGCTCGCCGGCAGGCGTTGCGTAGCGTCGCCTTGGTGGCAGGCCTTGCCGCCCCTGGCGCTTGGGCATCCACGGTGGGCCCAGACAAAGCTTCGACGCCCCGCTGGCCTAACCTCACCTTGAAGGGCCTGCAGGGACAAACGCTCACGATGGACACCGGTCCGTGGCAAGCCACATTGGTGGATTTCTGGGCCTCCTGGTGCACGCCCTGCCGCCTGTCCTTTCCCTGGATGAACAGCTTGCATGAGCGCCTGAGCGAGCGCGGGCTTCGCATCCTGGCGATCAACCTGGACCGGCGGCGCGAAGACGCGGTGCGGTTCTTGTCGGCCTACCCTGCCCGATTCGAAATCGCCCTGGACCCTGCCGCCGAGGCCGCATCGGCCCTGAACATCCAGGCCATGCCCACCTCCATGCTGTTGGGGCGCGACGGAGTCATTCGCTGGACCCACAAAGGGTTTCGGGAGTCGGACACCGACGGCCTTGAGCGCAAGATCCAGGAGGCTCTGCGATGAGAACGCATCGCTGCGTCACCGGGCCCACTTCCCTGACCGCACGGGCAGTGGGGGTGATGATCATCCTGACGACCTCTGGCTGTGCGTTGACACCCCCCAAGCCCTGGGAGAAGGACCTGCTGGCCCGCCCCGCCATGGCCCTGGACGCCGATCCATTGGACCGGCGCTTCACGCAGCAC